>JBAULD010000441.1:0-14379 GCA_049578005.1 Polyangiaceae bacterium | reverse complement strand
CGAAGCTTCGCAACGACAAGTAACCTTCAGCTCGCTACCTGGCTCGGGGAAAGATAACCAGGTAAGGGTCTCGCCCCAAGGGTCTCGCCCCGGTCTCGGAAACGTAACCAGGTAAAGGTCTCTCGGCCTGGGAAACGTAACCAGGTAAAGGTCTCCCGGCCTCAGCCCGACCGACGCAACCAGCCGACAACCACATCCACCGCGCGCATCGAAGCCTCGACATGATGCGCACGCCACTCGCTTCTTCCACTGGACCCAACGGAATTCGCTACAGCGAGCACCGCTCCAAATGGCATCCCTAGAGCTGCACATGCCATCGCCATCCCGTGCGCCTCGAGATGTTCGACATGAGTGCCAGTCGCTCCCGCGATCCGGACTGCCGTCGCGCCGTCCACCGTCACAGCTACCGTCGTGGCGACGTCAGCCCTCCGAATGCCGGTCGCTCCAACGATACCTTCGGCCAACGCCCCGTCTGAATCGCAAACGACTCGCATAGGCGCAGGGAACTCAGCGCGACCTTCGAGCGCGGACGGGTCGACGAGATGAACCCGCCGCGCGACGATGACATCACCGATCGCGAGGCCCGACCCCGAATACGCGCCGCAAGTTCCGACGGCCACTACCGCGCGGGGTTGCAGTTTGCCGGCATGAAGGGCCACACCCGCGGCGGCCATCGGCAGCCCGATTCCGACTACCCGCGCCGCTACGCGCATCGGGCCCACGAAGCCATCCAAACCGCCGCCCAAGTGCGGTCGGATGGGCGCCAGCTCTGGTTGGAAGGCCGCTACGAGGAGGACGTCAGGGGATCCGGACAACGTGGGGGTTCGTAGCAGAAATGGGGCTCCGAGCTCAGCCTCCTTGCCCGGGCGGTCGGCCGCGATTACCGTTGTACGCGCCATGACACGCGGATCCGGAGTCGCGACCTGTATCCTGGTACCTGCCGTCGCCGGTTGTGCAGGCAACGCCACGGGCACCGCGGACGCCGAGGTGGCAACGACGACGAACGCCGTGATCGTCGTGGAGCGGACCAACAGTGCGAACGAGGGCTCGCGCGCCGAAACGAGCGCCCGATTCGTCCGGATCGCAGCGGGCGCTTCGGTGGACGACGCCCAGCGCGCCATCGGAGCTTCGCTCGACCTTCCGGCACGCGGCGCCTGCGCAACGCTCACTTCGCTCAACGGCGCGATTGCAAGAGGAGAGTCGGCGCCATTTGTCGAGTTGGTGGATGTTGGTGCTGTATCGCTCGAAGCGGGCGGCGCGGAGACTCATCTTCTGCCACGGCAATTGCCGGATGTGACCGACGTTGTGACAGGCGTCGTCTATGCACGAGCCGCTGAGCCGGCGCTTCTCCCAGCTGCAACTCGCTACACGATTCATGTCGCCGGTGGAACAGACCTGGGCGCGTTCGATGTCACGGCGCAAGCTCCTGGCGATCCGAGCGCAGTGCGAATTGCGGGAGAAAATCCGCTGGGAAGCATCGTCACGACGGGGTCGTCCGTGGACCTCACGTGGGCGCCGGATGTGTCGGACGACATTGTGTACGTCGACATTCGGCCGAACGGCGTCCGTTGCGTCTTTTCAAACAGCGGCCACGCTGCGGTGTCGACGCTTTTCTTCGATGAAACGGGAACACTCGTCGTCCACTACTTGCACCGAGAACCGCTTCGCGCGGTTGGTATCGACTCGGGCGAGGTTCGCTTCGACTTTGCGCGTTCGGTTGTCTATACCCGACGATAGATAGATTCCGAGCGACGATGCGTGCGACGCACTTTGTCCGTTCCATAGCCTTCCTGACAGCGCTTGCCGCTGGAGCGATGGCGCAGCCCCCTCCTCGCGGCAGGCGCGCGATGGCCGCGGTCATTGCAAGGCAGAACAGCGCGTCCGCGATTGCGTACATGTCCGGCAAGCAAGCCCTCGTCGGCATGCACGCACCCTCCACAAAGGCCGTCCAGCGTGAGGAAAGTGGCCGACCTCTGCTTGGGCTCACGACTCTGAACCGCGGTGAGTCGCTGGCCATAGCCGCCGCGAGGGACGACGGCGGCTTCGCGGCGGCGGACCTCGATCGCGTGGCACACTTGCTGCGGGCTTCCGGCGGAGAGGAGCACCCGATCGACCCGCGCACTCTTTCTCTGGTCTACGCAATCCAGATCCACTTCGGAGTTCCGGAGATCAGCGTCGTATCCGGGTATCGCGTGCCAAAGCCTGGATCGCGTTCGAACCACGGCAAAGGTCGCGCGTTGGATATTGTCGTGCCCGGCGTCGCAGACGAAGAGGTTGCGCGATTCACGCGCGGAGTGGGCTTCGTGGGTGTCGGGGTGTATCCGTCGAGCCAATTCGTCCACGTCGACATTCGTCCGCGTAGTTATTTTTGGGTGGACTACAGCGGTCCGCATATGAAAAACCGCGAGCTAGGCATTCTCGGTGATCTGGCGGCGAAGAGCGACGCCGACGCCCTTCAGCGCGGTAAGCCTCCCATCGAGGCCTTCGCCGTCGCGACCAGTGTCGATTCCGCACTTCAGGCTCGCGGGCTCGGCACCGTCGGCGCTGCGCCCACGGAAGAGGAAGAAGACGACGAATAGGGAGGAGCGGATTGGATCCGGACGTCGCCCAGCTCGTGCGGGAGCAGCGCCTCGCCGAAGCCGCACGGATGGCAAGCGACCGCGGTGATGCACGCGGTGCGAGTGCGATCTACGAGCAAGCTTGCGAATGGGGTAATGCCGCAGCGGAGGCAATGCGGGCCGGCGAAGCGCCGCGAGCGCTGGAACTGGCTGTTTATGGTGGAGACGAGGCATTGGCTAGGCAAGCGCTCGCGATCGTCATTCGCGACGTGGCGATGACGGAGAACGCGGCGGCGAGACTGGCACACCGTGGGCAGCACGCTTGGGCGGCGCGGGTGCTCGAGGACGGAGGCCGGCCCCTCGACGCAGCGCGTTCGTGGGAACGGGCCGGCGATGCGCTGCGTGCAGCGGGGCTCTTCGAGAACGCAGGTCAAGCCGTCGATGCGGCGCGGGTGCTGCAACTAGCGTTTCAACGCGAACCGGGTGCTTGGCCGGTCGCGGTGGCTCTAGGCGCTCTCCTCGGTCGCTTCGGCAAGTGGGACGCAGCAGTCCGGCTCTTCCAGCGCGTACCGGCAGACGCGGCCGAGCGACGCGAGGCCGTCGCGGGCTTGGTTCACGCGTTCAGGCAGCTTGGGCTCGCTAGCGCTGCACAGGACGCCGCCGAAGAGCTGCACCACTTGGGGGCCACCGCCGCCACGGCGACGAAACCTCAAGCAGTGGACTTGCCCTCTGCGGAAGGGGGGCTCCTCTTCGCACGCTATCGGCTCGTGCGTCATGTCGCGTCCTCGGCAGCGGCACGGGTCCTGGAATGCTTCGACATGGTTCGTGCGGAACGTGTCGCGTTGAAATGGTTTTACTTGTCCGAGCGCTGGGGCCGTAGTCGCGAGGCGCTCGCGCGGTTCGAGCGAGAAGTGCGCGCCGTCGCGTCACTCCGTCACGAGGGCGTGGTGACGGTCCGCGACTTCATTTCGGAGGGCCCCGCGGTGGCGGTGGATTGGATGGCGGGGGGCACCCTCGAACAGATGCTGGAGGGCTCCGAGGCAATCGCCCCTGAACGCGCCGTGGAGATTGCGGTGGCGATGTTCGCTGCGCTGGGTGCCGTTCACCGTATCGGGATTTTGCACCGCGATGTGAAACCCGCCAATGTCCTCTTCGATGAGGGGGGCAGCGCCCGTATTGGCGACTTCGGAGTGGCGCATCTAGTCGATGTGTCGGTCACCGTGAACGCGTCGATTTCCGCGACCCTTGCCTACCAAAGTCCAGAGCAACGGGAGGGCAAACCGGCGTCGGCGGCAAGCGATATTTACGCGGTGGGGGCGATGCTTCGCGAGATGTTGACCGGCGAGGCGCCCAATCCGGACTACCCGCCGCGTCTTCTCCCGAGCCAGGCCCACGCCGGTTTGGATGCCCGGCACGACAAGGCAGTCACACGCCTGACTGCGTATGATCCTCGGGCTCGACCGACGGATGCGTCCGAGGCCCGGGCCGTGCTGGCCGCGCTGCCCTGGCCTCGAGCGTCCGACTCGAACGGCCCGAGACGGACGCGGCAACCCGCGCCACTGCCTGCCGCCTCTCTCGGACGGCTCGAGCAGCGGCCCGATGGCGTCCTCATCGATCGCTGGATGGACAGGCAAATCGAACAAATATCACTCACGGAACCCGCCGCCGCCCGAGCTCGCGCATTCGCTTTGGCCGATCATCCAGCGCTTCAAGCAGTGTGGCGCGCAGACACGACGCTGGGTACGCTTTGGCTCGAGGGGCTCGGACATCACCGCCTCGACCGGCCCCTTGTGGCGGAAGAGCGCAAGCTGCTGCGGGAAGCGCTCGACGCGCTGCACACAACCGGTGCCACGCACGGGCGCGTCGACCGGCATCACGTCGTCGTCGATTCTGCGGGCCGACTGATTCTCCGCTTCCCCGAGGAGGACCAACCGAGCGCGTCGCCCGATCGAGACCGGCAGGCGCTGGACAGATTGTGAGTGCTTGCCTCACGCGCGCGCGCGCGCGACGACGATGACCGCAACGAGAACGACGCTCGTCCCGAGAAAGCTCGTCGCTCCGAAACGCTCACCGCCGAACGTCACGCCGAGAAGCACTGCGATCACCGGATTGATGTACGCGTAGCTCATGGCGAGCGCCGGGCGCGTGTGTTTCAAGAGGTACGAGAAAGCGGAGAAGCCGAGAATCGATCCGAAGAGGCAAAGGTAGACGACCGCCGCGATGGATCGCGCCGTCGCGGCGCCGTTGAAATGTTCATGCATGGCTAGACCGACGAGCCACATCAGGCCGCCGCCGGTCAGCATGGGCACGGCGGTTCTCATCATGCCAGGTGGGGCAGGCAGACGGCGGGTCACGATCGAACCGAGTGCCCACCCCATCGGAGCGAGCAACGCCAAGGCCGCGCCCGTCGGGCTCGCGCGGAGCTCACCGCCGAAGTCGAGGATGGCAACGCCCACAAGCCCCAAGACGACCCCCGCGACTTCAGCGCGTCCGACGCGCTCTCCGAAGAGGCGCGCAAAGACGGTCCCCCAGAGGGGCATAGTCGCAACGAGCACCGAGACAATGCCCGAGGAAACCGATTGCTCGGAGACGTTGACGAACCCATTGCCGACGACGAAAAAGAGAACTCCCGCGAGGAGCGCCGCCCCCCACTCGCGGCCCGTAGGCGCTGGCTCCCCGCGAGCGCGCGCGAAGACGAAGAGCGCCGCGCCGGCAACGAAGAAGCGTAGAGCGCCGATGAAGAACGGCGGGAAACTCTCTAGCGCCACTCGAATTCCGAGAAACGTAGATCCCCAAACAAGCGAAACGGCCACATATGCGGAAATAACCGCACCGGAGTGCCCCTGGGTTGGTGCCGTCCGCACCTCGGCGGTCATCGGTCGTCGACAATCAGGTACACGATCTCACGCGGCTCGCCATCGCGGTCGTACGAGACGCGCAACTCACTCGCCACCTGGAGCGATTCGAACGCCGTCTGCGCCTGCTCCGGCCGCTCGATGGGAAAGCCGTTGACGCGGGTCACGACGTCCCCTGGTTTCAAATCGATGCCGGCCCAGAAATCCGAGTCATGAAGCGCAGCAATTCGAAAACCTCGAAACCTGCCGTTCACACGAACCGGATTGTCGTCGAGTTCGACGCGCTGCAAGAAGGCGCCCAACCCGCGAGCGACGGTTGCCCGGACGGCCGAGCGTGCGACCGTATGAGCCGGAGAACCGGGAGTTGCGGGCGGCATTGCCAAGACCGTCGGCGCCGCTTTGGGAGCGGCGGCGGGCGACGGGGGAGAACTGCTGCAGGCGCAGAGCACAAGGGCAAGGGTGCCGAACGGCAGACGGACCGAGCGCATGAGTGGCAAGCTATCGTGGGGAAGAGGACGAAGCGCAAGTTTTCCTCCCCAATACGTTTCACTCACCGAACGCGCGGCTGTACGCGTTCCATACCCGGGCTTCCACGTCTTCGATTGCGCCGGTTGCGTCGACGATCGCGATGCGATCCTTGGGTAAGTGCTTGGCGAGGTCCTTGTAGAAGAGGGCGAGCTCACGCTGCATTTCGCTCTGCTCGTAGAGCTGGGCGGCGTCGCCCCGTTGCACACGACGCGCGGCAGCCAACTCGGGCGCCAAATCGAGCACGATAGTGAGGTCGGGTCTTCGCACGTGCCGGTTGAGCAGCCGGATCCACTCGACGGCATCTTTGGCCTCGATGCCGCTGGTGACGCTCTGGTAGGCGAGACTCGACGCGTCGTAGCGGTCGGAGACGACGACTCCGCCAGACGCGAGGAGCGGCCCGATCTCGCTCTCGACGTGATCCATGCGGTCGGCCGCAAAGAGGAGCGCCATCGTCGCCCAGCCGGGCGAACGGCCTCCCGGCGCGACAACGCGCCCGGTGAGCACTTGTCGAACAAGGTTGCCAATCGGACCGTCGCTCGGCTCGCGCGTCGAGCGGACCGGGACGCGCATGGCGCGGAGCCTGTCGGCGAGACGGGCGACCTGCGTGGTCGTCCCCGAGCCGTCGATCCCCTCGAGCACTACGAACCTACCGGCGCCAGTGTGCATGAGTTCGTCCGCAATAGCGCAGCTCTTCGAAAGAAGAAACCGTGGGTCCTGAATCTTTTCGGGTACGCGTGCCCGTGTGGGCACGGGCTAGCCGGCCAGCGGTGGGGGATCTTCTCCGAGTACGAGATTGTCGATGAGCCGGGTCGCCCCGACTCGGCAGGCGACGGCCAGGAGCGCTCGCGCGCTGATATCGCCGGCAATGGGCGCGAGACTCTCGGCGTCGCGGGCTTCGACGTAATCGATGGAAGACGCAGCACGCTGGATCGGCTCCCGCACGAGGCGCTCGAGTTCTGGCGCGTGCCGCTCACCCGCCTCGAAGCGCCGCGCAGCCTGGTCGAGGCCGGCCACGATACACAGCGCGCGCGATCGTTCGTCGGGGGACAGGTATGCGTTGCGTGAGCTCATCGCCAATCCGTCGCTCTCGCGGACGATGGAATGCCCCACGACGTCGACCGGAAGAAAGAGGTCACGGACCATGCGCCGCACCACCAGAAGCTGCTGGTAGTCTTTGCGCCCGAAGATTGCGACGCACGGTCCCACGATGGCCAAGAGTTTCGCGACCACGGTGGCCACCCCTTCGAAGTGATTGGGCCGGTGAGACCCTTCGAGCGGAGCGGCGAGGTCGCCGACCCGCACTCGCGTATCGTCGTCGCGCGCGTAGAGAGCTTGGGCCTCCGGGGCAAAGACAATGTCCACTCCCGACCGGTCGAGCTTGCCGACGTCGCCATCGAGGTCGCGCGGATAGCGGGCGAAATCGTCGTTCGGACCGAATTGAGTGGGGTTGACGAAAATCGAGACGAAAACGAAGCTGGCGCGCCGCTTCGCCTCCGCCACGAGGGCGAGGTGACCCGCGTGCAGGGCACCCATCGTGGGTACGACGGCCACGCGCTCTCCGCGCGCGCGAGCGGCTTCGCCCGCGGCGCGTACGTCGGCGGGATCGGTCAAGACGCGCGGTGCCATGAGAAACAGACGAGGCGAAAGCTATCGCAGATCGGAGGGCGAGTTGATAGTTTTCGGGCTCTCGGGAGCGACCATGCCTTGTCCTCGCCGAACGCGCATCGCCTGGATGGGACTGGCCCTCGCTCTAACTGGCGCCCTCACGGCGGCAACCTCGCACGCCGCGCCCTCGGACGAGGTGCGACGGGCGCGCGCGCTCTTTGCGCAGGCGGAGGCCGACGAGGACGGGGAACGCTGGGGCGAAGCGCTCGAAAAGCTCCAGGCCGTCGCGCGCGTCAAGCTCACGGCGGGCGTGCGATATCACATCGCGCTCTGTGAGGAACATTTGGGGCACCTCGTCCGCGCTCTCGGCGACTATGGAGAAGCAGAGGACCAAGCACGCCTCGAAAACGCGCAGGACGTGCTGCGAATCGTCGGCAATCAAGTTGCCGCGCTCGAGCCGCGCGTCCCGCGCCTGACTGTGCGCGTCGCTCCCGCGGTTTCGGAGGTCACGCTGAAGCTCGACGGCGAGCCGATTGGAAACCCACCAATCGGAGCCCCGATGCAGGTCGACCCGGGCGTGCACTCTGTCGTGGCCACGGCGCCCGACCGACCGCCGACGTCGGCCGAAGTCACACTCCACGAGCACGAATCGAAGGTGGTCGAGCTCAAGCTGCAAGACGCCCCGCGCGAGCCCGCTCCCCCCCTGCCCTCCTCGGTGCCGCCGTCCCCACAGCGCTCTTCTCCACGACCCCTGCCGTCGCCCTCACCGGATTCCGAAAGGACGGCCCGGCCTTCGACCGGTCCCGCGATCGTTGCAACGGCATTGGCCGTCGCCCTCGCCAGCGGCGGCGCGGCGGCGTTCCTCATCGGCGGCGCCGAGCACGACACCGCCGTGCGAACGTGCGCGCTCATCGCCGACCCCTCGCCGGACGCCTGCGATTGGTTGAAGAACCGTGTGCGAGCTTGGGACTTCGCCGCAGCCGGCGCTTGGGGCGGTGCGCTCATCGCAGCGACGACGGCGCTGGTGTTCTGGACGAGGCCCGTCGCGATTTCTCCCGCGGTCGGCGTGGCTCTGGTCGTCGCCCCAGCGGCCGTCGGCCTGGGTGGGCGGTTTTGAGATGAGGCCCACAATCGTCGCCTTCGTGGTGGGATCCGCGGCTTCGGCGGGCGCCCTCGCCGCCTGCTTCGATTTGTTTCACTCGACGAGCGACGTGCGAACCGCCTGTACCCTCGATGCCGGCACTCCCGGTTGTTTCGACGCAGCAAGCGCGGCTACGACACAGCCGGACGCGAGCCCGACGGACTTCTGCGCGTGGACTGCAGACCAAGCGCGCGACCATGCCCAGCACGCGTGCGCCTGGCTGGGCGCCTGCGAAACGCCGATGGGAGGCAACGCCTTCGGCGCGTGCATGGTGCAAGCGCTACTGGCGTACGACTGCCGTGCGAACCCCAACCATCGAGTCAAAGGGAAAGCCCGCGCGATATGGGATTGCCTCTGGCAGGTGAACCACTGCAGCGATGTCGAGAGCTGCATCGTGCCCGGGGGCCGGCCTCAATGCGTCCCGTCCGAGAGCTACACGGCCTGCGGGGTCGGCGGCGGCGATGCAACGGCCGGCAACGCCGATGTGCGATTCGTGTGCGCCGACGGGGGCGGCTCGCACCCCGATGCGTACGGCGAGAACTGCGCGCTTTGGAGCCAGACGTGCCTGACCACCGGACCCGCCGCATTTTGCGGCGGGCCCGCAGGGACTGCCTGCGGCGGCGCCGGGGCGTGTCTCGGGAATCCGCGCTCGCAGTTGCAGTGGTGCGTCGACGGTGGCGACATCGGGATCGACTGTGCCGACAATGGGGGACAGTTTTGCGTCGGCTTTCCGGACTCGGGCAGTCCGTGGCTCGCCTGCGCGGTCGAGAGCGACGCAGGCGCATGCACCCCCGACCCGTCGGCCTTCTGCATGAACGGTGTGGGCTTGTCGTGCCCGACGGGCTCGCTCGAAGCCATCGACTGCGCCAGCATCTTGCGCGCCGACGCGGGATGCCAGCCGGGTGCCCTCTCCCCGCCCTTCGACTGGACCAGCCCCTGCGCGGTCGTGCCGCCAGCATGTACGGAGTCCTGCAACGGAGCTTCCCTGACCGGGTGCGCGCGCGGCGCCGCATTTACGCTGGAGTGCAGCGCCGAGAACCTCGGTCCCTGCCATCTCGTGACGACCGATCTCGGCGCGGCGCAGCACGCGGCATGTGCTCCGCCCTGAGAAATCAGTCGCCGCTCGGGCCCGCGCCTTTGTCATTGTCGCAAGCGGGATCGGTCTTTGGACTCACTGCGGGCCCGCTCGCGAGACGGCCGTGAAACTCCAGTACGGCTCGCGCCAAACGGAGGACGTCGTTTCCTTCGAGGCCCTTTCGGGACGCGATCCCGTGATCGATTTGCCGAGCCAGCTCGACCACATCTTCCCACTCGCGCGAACGACCTGTGTCAGGTTCCATCCCGACCACTTGGACCGCACCACGCGATCGGGCAAGCGCACTCGGGTGGGTCGGCTCTAACCCTTTCCGAGAAGGACCCGCAGCCGGTCGAGCAAGACGTCGGCAAGCGCGACTTTGGGCATCGTGGGCAGGGGCTCGGCACCTGCTGCCGTCACGAATGTCGCGCGGTTGTCTTCTCGACCGAACGACTCGCTCGCTTCGTTGGCGACGACCAAGTCGACGCTTTTCTCGACGAGTTTGCGCCGAGCGGAGGCCAAGAGAACGTCTTGGCCGCCGGTTTCAACTGCGAAGCCGACGAGGACTGGCCTGGCACCCACCCGCGCCGCACCTATCTCCGCCAGCAAATCAGCAGTCTTCACGAGCTCGAGCGCGACCCGATCCTCTCCTTTCTTGATCTTCGTGATTTTCGTCTCGACCGGGCGGTAGTCGGCCACGGCTGCGGCCATCACGAGCGCGTCGGCACGGGAGAGATCGGCGCCGAGGCTGTCCCACAGCGCGGCGCGCATATCCATCGCGCCGCGCACGTCGACCCGTCGTGCCCCGTAAGGAGTGGGGACGCCGACGACACCTGCGATGAGTGTAACGGCGGCGCCCCGCGCGGCCGCTCGCTCGGCGACGGCAAAGCCCATTCGTCCGGTCGAGCGATTGCCGATGAAGCGCACCGGATCGATGTCTTCGAGGGTGGGCCCGGCGGTGACGACAATGTGCACGCCGGCCAGGTCGCGCTCGGACAGCGCCGCCGCGATCGCCGAGGCAATCGCGTCCGGCTCGGCCATTCGTCCCATCCCGACGTCGCCCGAGGCAACCTCTCCACGCACCGGACCGACGAGCGTGGCCCGATTTTGCGCCGCCAACTCCGCCACGTTGCGCTGCGTGGCGGGATGCTCCCACATTCGCGGGTGCATGGCAGGAGCGACGATCAACGGACCGCGCGCGCACAGGGCGAGCGCAGTGACCAAGTCGTCGGCGCGGCCGTGTGCGAGGCGCGACAGCACGTCGGCCGTCGCCGGAACAATGGCGACAAGGTCCGCGCGTTCGGCCAGTCGGACGTGAATTTCTCCGGGGACCGTTTCGTCCCACATGTTCGTGGTGACCGCTTCGCCGGTCACCCCGGAAAATGTCACCGGGCCGACGAAGCGTGCAGCCGACTCGGTCATCACGGGAAGAACGACCGCCCCCGCCTTTCCGAGGAGCCGTGCGAGCTCGACCGCCTTGTAGGCCGCGATGCTTCCCGTAACGCAAAGCGCGACCGTGCGCCCCGCACAGGAGCCACTCTGCGGCCGCGAGCCGCGCAGAAGGTCTTTCACAAGAGCGTCAATCTAGCTCATTCCGACGATAAGCCGACGGCATTAGCGCGCCGTTTGCTGTCGGGTTGTGGGTAGGCGAGCTGTCCCGCGACCTTGCGAGCGCCGATCGCGCGTGATAGCTGCCCCCTCTTAAATCATGGGCCTTTCCATCGGCATCGTCGGCCTGCCCAACGTCGGCAAGTCGACCCTCTTCAATGCGCTCTCCTCGGCCAAGGCAGAGGCCGCGAACTACCCATTTTGCACGATTGATCCCAACGTAGGAGTCGTCTCCGTTCCGGACCCACGCCTCAATGCGCTCGATTCGGTCGTGCATGCGGACCGGATCCTTCCCGCCACAATCGACTTCGTCGACATCGCGGGGCTCGTTCGTGGTGCGCACAAGGGTGAGGGCCTTGGCAATCAGTTTCTGGCACATATCCGGGAGGTCGATGCCGTCGTTCAGGTTGCGCGCTGCTTCGATGACGAGAACGTCGTGCACGTCGAGAATCGGGTCGATCCGGTCGCCGACATCGAAACCGTGACGACCGAGCTTTGCCTGAAAGATCTCGACACCGTGACCAAGCGAGGCGACCGAGCGCGCAAGATGGTCAAGTCGGGTTCGGCGCTCGAAAAGTTGGCGGGCGAGATCTGCGATGCACTCGCGGTGCATCTCGATTCAGGCAAACCCGCCCGCTCGTTCCGCGCCCCCGACCATCCGGACGCACCGGAGGTCTTGCGCGAGATGCATCTCCTCACGGCGAAGCCGACTTTCTACGTGGCGAACGTGGACGAGGGCTCGCTGAGCAGGCTCGGACAAAATGCCCACTATTCCGCGCTCGAGCAACTCGCGAAGAGGGAGGGGGCCAGGGTGGTCCCAATCTGCGCCGCCCTCGAGGCGCAGATCGCCGAGCTCGATCCGGCCGACCGTCCCGAGTTCCTTTCGAGCGCGGGTCTAGCCGAACCGGGACTGAATGCGGTGGTTCGAACGGGCTTCGAGCTTCTGGGTCTCATCACGTTCTTCACCGCGGGCAAGACCGAAGTGCGAGCCTGGACCACGACGAGAGGATCGAAGGCGCCCCAGGCCGCCGGAGTGATCCACACCGACTTCGAGAAGGGCTTCATCAAGGCGGAGGTCATCTGGTGGGAGGACTTCGTGAAGCTCGGCGGCGAGGCAAGAGCAAGGGAAGCCGGAAAGCTCGGTATCGAAGGCAAGGAGTACGTCGTCCGCGACGGCGACGTGATGCACTTCCGGTTCAACGTCTAGGGAATACTACCGAAGGTTCCGTTCGCCGGGGGCCGTTGAGAAAGTTTGGACGATCTCGGCCCACTGGGCCCGAACCCAACGAGTCTCTTCGTAGTCGCCGCGAGTGTACTCGTCGATCGCCCGGCGCCAGAACGCCGTCGCGTTCGGGTTCTCTTCTCGCTGCCGGACCTCCCACGGACCGACGAAGCGGTCGAAGGCCGCGAAGGCGGCGGCCCGGCCCACGCCGCGCCGTCTGAACCGCCGGAGGACGAAGAACTCCGTCATGTCGAAAACCCCGCTCTTGTCACTGATCGCACTCCGTTCCGAAATCAGCGCGAATCCGGCGAGCGTGTCATCGACCCGCAGCAGAAACGGATGTCGCCACGCGTCCGCCCAATACGTCGTGAGATCGACGTCCGAAAAACGTCCGTCTTCGCCTACGTGCATCTCAAGCAGTTCGCTGAAGTCGTAACAATAGAACTGCGCCAGGTTCTCGAGCAGCACGCGCTCCTCCCTGGAAGCCGGCTGAAACGAAAGGGGCATGCTCGCGTGCCTCGACGCACTGCACTGGCCTCTCACGGGGCCGCCGCTACGCGCAGAAGCCTGGGCCCGCGGGGACGCAGGAGGGCGGCTGGCACGCGCCGCCCGCCAGACGCGCACGGGGCGTAGAGCGCGGTCACGACGGTGTCGAATCGATGGAAGCTGGAACGGGACAAGCGCTAAATGACTCCTCGGTTCGCATGCAGCATGTTCGATGCCAATAGTTGCTTCCCGGCATCATGGCCGCGAACGTCTCTTGCGGATGCGAAGTCGCGGCGAACCATCGTGGCAATGGCATACGATGGAGCGGACACCCACGGTATGGCGATCGTGGGTGCCGCACGCGGCGCTGGGACGCGGCGCAGTCGACGAATGAGGGTCATTCGTGGACCATGACCTTTCGTTGATGGATCACCGAGGCTCCGTTGCCGACGAATGAAGCTCGTCTTCGAACGATCGAAGCTTCTTATCCGACGATGGAAGCTCCAGGCCCCGCGAACGAGGCTCCCTCCCGAGGAAGCGAAGCTCACCCCCCCGGCCGTGAAGCGCACTCGCGCGACGGTCAAGCTCCCTCAGGCGAAACGGAGGCTCATTGCCGCACGAGGGGAGCTCACTCCGTCGAACACGAGGCTCACTGCCCCAGCATCGCGACTCACTTGCCGACGATTGAAGCTCACTCACGCGACCGTGGAGTACACTCCCCCGACCGTGACGCTCACTCATGCGACCGTGGAGCACACTCCCCCGACCGCGACGCTCACTCATGCGACCGTGACGCTCACTTGCCGCCGAGTGAAGCTCACTGTCGCGACCGTGACGCTCAAAGCCGCAGGATTGCGACTCAATTCCCGACGAGTGAAGCTCAATCCCCAAAAGCGGAGGCTCATTGGCGCAAGACGGAGACTATCTTATGCACGACGGAAGCTCACTCCCTCAAAACGAAGGCTCCCTGCCGCAGGATTGCGGCTCACTTCCAAACGAGTGAAGCTCACTCCCCCGAAAGAGAGGCTCACCACGCGACGACCGAAGCTCGGTGATCGCACCCCTCGGCTCGGAGATCGCCAGACGAGCGAAGCTGCCGCGAACGAGAGCTTCGCCGTCGGACCAGCGACCCAAGGTCACCTCTGAGCGAAGTCAGCTCCCTAGACTTCGTGACGCGCTCCGCGAGACGCAAGACTAGGTCTCCCAGGAAGGAAGCCAAACCGCGCTCATCGAAGCCTGGCGATTTTCGCCGAGACCAAGCGAGGCCGGCGGCGAGCGCGCGGAGCCTACTCCTGTAGGCG
>JBAULD010000440.1:0-13525 GCA_049578005.1 Polyangiaceae bacterium | reverse complement strand
CTGAACAACTACGTGTGCCTGCGGCGCTTCGAAGAGGCGCGCGCCAGCGGCTCAACGCACGCCGGCGAGCCCGACTTCGCCCGGATCGTCGACTGGTTGGACCGCACCGAAACGGGCGACCGCGCGGAGCTCGCCGACCTAGCGGACGACGCGGCCGCATGGCGCGAGGTCGCGTCGTCGAGTGAGACGAGGATCGGCGCGGGCTGCGACCACTTCGAACGGTGCTTCGTGACCCGGATGCGCCGCGAGGCGGAAGACGCGCAAATCATCGTCGTCAACCACCACCTGTTTCTCGCAGACCTCGCCCTGCGGACCGGCCCGCGCGGCGCTCATGCGAGCGTCCTTCCGGCCTACGACGCGGTCGTGTTCGACGAAGCGCACCAGATCGAAGACGTGGCCACGGACTTTTTCGGCGTCCGGATTTCCAGCGCCCGGGTCGAGTCTCTGGCTCGAGACGCGGAGCGGGCGCTCGCCAAAGTCAATGCGCTAGAGGCGCTCGAGAGCGGGCCCGTGCGCGGGACGCTGGAAGGGATGCGCCAGTCGGCGCGGGCGTTTTTCGAGTCCCTGGCGGACGGCGCGTTCCCCGGAGACGCGCGGAGGGTCCTTTCGGAGGTCTCCCGTGCGCAGCGCGAAGCGCACAGCGCGCTGGACTTGAGGCTCGAGGCGCTCGAGGCAATCACGCGCGCCCGGCGCGAAGAGGCTCTCCAGCTCGTCGCGCGCCGCACGACCGACCTACGCGAGGATCTCCGGGGCATACTGGCCGGAGTCCACGCCACGGGCGACGGTGAACTCTCGGACATCGTCCGGTGGATCGACGTGCGTTCTCGCAGCGTATCGCTTGGGGCGAGCCCGGTCGACGTCGGCGCGACGTTGCGAGCGAAGCTCTTCGATCGCGTCCCCACGGTGATTTCGACCAGCGCGACGCTGGCCACGGCCAACAGCTTCCATTTCGCCAAGGCGCGTCTGGGCGCCCCACCCGACGTCGAGGAGCTCGTTGTCGCCTCTCCCTTCGACTTCGCGTCGCGCGCGGCGCTCTACGTCGCAGCCGATCTGCCGGACCCCAACGATCGGGCGTTCGACGAAGCGGCGGCGGATCGGGTCGGCGATCTCTTGAAGATCACGGGCGGCGGCGCGTTCATCCTGTGCACGTCGAACCGCGCGATGAAAGCGATTCACGGCCGTTTGGCAGGTCGCATCAATCTCCCGCTCCTCATGCAGGGCGAACGACCCAAGCACGTCCTCCTCTCGCGCTTCCGATCAAGCGGTCACGCGGTGCTCGTGGCGACGATGAGTTTCTGGGAAGGCGTCGACGTCGCCGGTTGGGCCCTCCGGCTGGTGGTGCTCGACAAGATTCCGTTCGCGCCCCCGAACGACCCGGTCGTGGCCGCGCGCTGTGCGCGCATCGATCGAGATGGCGGCAGCGGCTTTGCGCAATACTCCGTCCCGAGCGCGGCGATGACCCTCAAACAGGGCTTCGGACGTCTCATTCGCTCGCAGCGTGATGCCGGAATCGTCGCCATTTTGGACTCGCGCGTCGCGCGGCGTGGCTACGGACGGATGCTTCTCGCGAGCCTGCCTCCGGCGCTGCGCGTGCGCGATCTCGGCGAGCTCGAGGCATTCTGGCGCAGCTTCGCCGCCGAGATGTCGCCAGGGGCGGCCCCCCCGAGAAACCCGGAGGTTCGACACCTCCCGTGAGGCATGCTACAGGCGGGCCGCCATGACCGAAATCAACGCCGTGTTCGCGCGCGCGATCCTCGATTCGCGCGGTAACCCCACCGTCGAAGTTGAAGTGCAAACGGACTCCGGGCACGGTCGCGCCGCTGTCCCCAGCGGAGCGTCCACCGGCGAGCACGAAGCCCTCGAGCTTCGGGACGGCGACAAGAAGCGGTGGATGGGCAAGGGAGTCGACAAAGCGGTCGACAACGTCAACACGACCCTCGGTCCTTCCATCCTCGGCCTGGACTCACTCGACCAGACCGCCGTCGACCGCGTCCTTCTCGAGGCAGACGGCACGCCGAACAAGGGCAAAATGGGGGCGAATGCGATTTTGGGGGTTTCCATGGCCGTTGCGCGCGCTGCGGCCGATTCGGTCGACCTACCGCTTTGGCGCTATCTCGGCGGCGTTCAGGCGCGTGTTCTTCCGACACCGCTGATGAACATCGTGAACGGCGGAGTACACGCCGACAGCGGCCTCGAAATTCAGGAATTCATGGTGGTCCCCGCGGGGATGGGCTCGTTCGGCGACGCGCTTCGCGCGGGAACGGAGATTTTCCACACGCTGAAGAAGCTACTGAAAGAAAAGGGGTACACGGTGTCCGTCGGCGACGAAGGCGGGTTCGCGCCGAAACTCGCTACGAACGAAGAAGCCATCCAGTACGTCGTCCGTGCCATCGAAGAGGCCGGCTACAAGGCCGGCAAGGACGTTTTCGTCGCCCTCGACTGCGCCGCCAGCGAGTTCTTCGACAAGAAGACGTCGAAGTACACGTTCGACAAGAAGAGCATAACGCGCGAGGAACTCGTGGGGATATACGAGCAGCTATCCATCAAGTACCCGATCATCTCGATCGAGGACGGCTGCGCCGAGGACGACTGGGACGGATGGAAGCTCCTCACGCAGCGTGTGGGCAGCCGGATCCAGCTCGTCGGCGACGATCTCTTCGTCACGAACGTCGAGCGCCTGCGCCGCGGCATCGAGGGTGGAACTGCGAACGCGATTCTCATCAAGCTGAACCAGATCGGGTCGCTGACCGAGACGCTGGAGTGCATCCGGGTGGCAAGCGAGAACGGCTACCGCTCGATCATCAGTCACCGATCGGGCGAGACGGAAGACCCGTTCATCGCCGATTTGGCCGTCGCGACCAACGCCGGGCAGATTAAGACGGGGAGCCTGTCTCGTTCGGACCGCGTCGCCAAGTACAACCAGCTCCTGCGCATCGGCTCCGAGCTGGGCGGGGGCGCGCTCTATGCGGGCAAGAGCCCGTTTGCGCGACGCTAGTTGTTGGTGCACCCTTCGGAGCTCTCCTTGAATAGAGGTGCGAGCCCATGGCGAAATCGAAGGTCGCGGTACTGAAGTGCAAGCCGGAGACGGTCCTCGGCGACGTCGAGAGGCTTTGTGATCTTGCCGGGATGAAGCAGGCCCTCTCCCCGGGCCGAACGACGATCCTCAAAGACAACATTTCTTGGCACTATCCCTTCCCGAGCGCGAACACGACGCCCTGGCAGATGGAGGGTGCGATCCAGGCGCTTCGTGGCGCGGGATACGTGGACGTCACCTGCGTTCAAAACAAAACGGTTGTCACCAACGCGTTCAAAGGCGAGGACCTGAATCACTATCTGCCGCTCTTCAAGAAATACGGCGTTCCGGTCCTCTACAATTTCAAAGACGCCGACATGAAGTGGGCAGTGTATCGCCCCAAGGCGCGGATGCACGTGCTCGATCGGGTCTTTCCCGACGGCATCCAGGTACCCGACTACTTCTTCGGCAAGAACATCGTCCACCTGCCGACGATGAAATGCCACATCTACACGACTACGACGGGCGCGATGAAGAACGCGTTTGGCGGGCTCTTGGCGACCAAGCGTCATTACACGCATACGTGGATTCACCGCACGCTGGTCGACCTTCTGGCCATTCAGAATGAAATTCATTCCGGTCTATTCGCGATTATGGACGGGACGACGGCCGGAAACGGACCGGGTCCGCGGACCATGATTCCCGTCGTGAAAGACTACATGCTCGCGAGCGCGGATCAGGTCGCGATCGACGCGGTCGCGGCGAAGATGATGGGCTTCGACCCGATGACCATCGAGTACATCAAGGTCGCCCACGACGACGGCCTCGGTGTCGGTGATCCGCGCGACATCGAGATCGTCGGTGACGACATCGGCGGGGACAACTGGGGTTTCTACGTCGGCGACAACCTCGCGAGCCACGCGGGCGACATGCTGTGGTTCGGGCCGCTGAAGAGCATGCAAAAGTTGCTCTTCCATACCCCGCTCGTGAACGCGTTCATCCTCGCGAGCGAGGTCTATCACGACTATTACCGGTGGCCGCTGAAGGACCGACACACGTTCGAGACGTGGAAGAAGGAAACGGCGTGGGGGCGACTCTTCGAGGCGTATGGACGCGGTGAGAGCGAGCGTATCGTGCGACCACGCGGCGCTGGGACGAACGGCGCCCGCCTCCAACCGCAACCGTGAAACTTGCCTTTGACGTTGCACGCCAACTTCGAACATCGATGCGGTAGTCACCTGCGGCTCGTGTCGTCGGGCGAGAGGCCGTCGGGCCCTGTCGTTGTCCGAGAGAGTGAACCGCCGCCTCGTTTCTGATACCAATACGGTTGTGAAACGCGCTCTCGTGACTGGCGTGACGGGTCAAGACGGGTCGTATCTGTGCGAGCTCTTGCTTTCGAAGGGGTACGAGGTCCACGGTATCGTTCGTCGAGCGAGCACCTTCAACACGGAGCGAATCGACCACCTGTACCGCGATCCGCACGACGCGGAGGTTCGCCTGTTTCTGCACCACGGCGATCTCGCCGACGGTACCAGCCTCCGTCGCATCCTCGAAAAGGTTCGACCGGACGAGGTGTACAACCTTGGAGCGCAATCGCACGTGCGCGTCTCCTTCGACCAGCCGGAGTACACGGCGGACGCCGTCGCCACAGGGACACTCCGGCTCCTGGAGGCCGTGCGCGACTATACGGCGCGCTCCAGCCACGCGGTACGCTTTTACCAGGCAAGTTCGTCCGAAATGTTCGGGGCGGCGCCGCCGCCCCAGCGGGAGAGCACCCCCTTTCATCCCCGGAGTCCTTATGCGGTCAGCAAGGTCGCTGCGCACTGGTACGCGCTGAACTACCGGGAAGCCTACGGAACATTCATTGCGAGCGGCATCCTTTTCAATCACGAGTCGCCGCGTCGTGGCGAGACGTTCGTGTCGCGCAAAGTCACGCGTGCAGTCGCACGCATCAAGCTCGGGCTCCAGAAGCAGCTTTTTTTGGGCAACCTCGAGGCGCGGCGGGACTGGGGATTTGCGGGCGACTACGTCGAAGCGATGTGGCGGATGCTTCAGCAGGATCGGCCCGACGACTACGTGATCGCCACGGGGGAGTCGCACTCGGTTCGCGAGCTCGCGGAGGCCGCGTTCGGCCACGTGGGGCTCGACTGGAAGAGCTATGTGCAGGTCGACCCGCGCTACTTCCGGCCCTCGGAGGTGGATCATTTGTGCGGGGACGCGAGCAAAGCCCGCGGGGAGCTCGAGTGGTCACCGCGCGTGAACTTCGCCGGTCTGGTCCGAATGATGGTGGATCACGACCTCGAGCTTGCGCGCCAAGAGGAGACGCTGCGAGCCGCGGGTCACGTGCCGATGTCGCGACAGGGCGGTGAATGAACAAAGGCGATCGCATTTTCGTCGCTGGGCACCGCGGGTTGGTGGGGTCCGCGATTGTTCGAAAGCTTCGCGCAGGCGGTTACGAGAATCTCATCCTGACCGGGCACGACAGCCTCGACCTCCGGCGCCAAGAGGCCGTCGAGCGATTCTTCGCCGCCGAACGCCCCGATCACGTGCTCATGGCTGCAGCGCGTGTCGGCGGAATTCTCGCGAACGACAGGTATCGAGCCGACTTCATACGCGACAATCTTCTGATCCAGACGAATGTCATCGACGCGGCGTACCGGCACGGAACGAAAAAGCTGCTGTTCCTCGGATCCTCGTGCATTTACCCCAAGTTCGCACCCCAGCCCATCAAAGAAGAGTATCTGCTTTCGGGGCCGCTCGAGCCCACCAATCAGCCTTACGCGATTGCAAAAATAGCTGGCGTCGAAATGGTCAGCGCCTACCGGGATCAATACGGATTCCACGGCATCAACCTGATGCCGACGAACCTCTACGGACCAAACGACAACTTCGACTTCCAGACATCGCACGCCCTTGCGGCCCTGATCCGCCGCTTTTGCGAGGCCGAACGGACGAAGGCTTCCGAAGTCGTCGTTTGGGGAACGGGCGCCACCAGGCGTGAGTTTCTTCATGTGGACGATATGGCCGAGGCGTGCCTGTTCGCCATGCGCGAGTACGACGAACGCGAGCCGCTGAATGTCGGAGTCGGCGAAGACATCACGATTCGTGAGCTCGCCGAACTGGTCGGCGACGTGGCCGGATTTCGAGGTACGCTTCGATTCGACCTTACCAAGCCCGAGGGAACCCCGCGCAAACTACTCGACGTATCGCGCATTCACGCGCTCGGGTGGCGCGCGCGCATCCCCCTCCGGGCCGGCATCGCGGAGACGTACCGCTGGTATGCGGAGAACGCGCCCGCTTGAACGGCCTTGCCGTTAGCCGGGCGGGTTCGAACGAGCGCGCGCGAGCTACGTCACTCCGTGATCGAGCGTTCCACGGGCCGCTCCAACGCATCGAGCAGCGGGTTCACGTAATCCTCCGCCCGAGCGACGACTCCCGCGAACCCCTTGCCACCTGTGCGCGTGCGCTTGACGTCTGCGAAGGCTCCACGTCCGATCGCTTCCCAAATCGACTCGCGCTGGACTTCTTCGAGCAGAGAGAGGGCCTCGTCCAGCACGAGGGTGGCCCGCCGCGCAACGATCCCGTCCGATTTGAATTCGATCTCGTCGCCGAGGTGTTTGCACGCGCCGAACACGTATCGAGTCGCTTTGAGCGAGAGATAGCGATCCATGAGAAGCGGATTGTGGATGGCCTCGCTGAACATCCCGAGGAGTTCGATCGTCTGTTTCGTGGCGATTCCGACGATGTCGAACATCGCATCGTGCACGTGCGCGAAGAAGATGTCGCCAGTCTTGTGTTTCGTGGGCGGCATCCATTTGATCGGATGCCGGTCGAAGATCTGGCGCACGAGCTGGGCCTGGGCGATTTCAAGCAAGAACGAGTCCTCCAGCCAGGGGTCGATTTCGTAGGCGTGACCCAGACCCATTTGCCCTTCGTGCAACCCTGCGCGCCGAGAGAAGGCTTCGTTGATGAATTGACTCGCGAGAACGGTGTGCGCTTTCTCGACCGCGTCTGCCGTCGTGAGGTAGTTGTCTTCGCCCGTGTTGATGACGATTCCCGCGCGGGCGATGAACCGACGCGAAACGTATTGGTCCACGAAAGTACGGCACATGTTGATGTCGCGGAACAAGATGCCGTACATCGCGTCGTTGAGGAGCATGTCGAGGCGCTCGACGGCGGCCATCCAGGCGATTTCCGCCATGCAGAGCCCCGAGGAGTAGTTCGTTTGCTGGATGTAGCGCCCGTGCTCGGCCGTCGCCTCGTCGAGCGCCCGGCGGATGATGCGGAAGTTTTCTTGAGTCGCGAACGTCCCGCCATACCCCTCCGTAGTCGCTCCGTGCGGGACGTAGTCGAGAAGCGACTGAGCCGTCGCACGAATGACCGCCACGATATCCGCGCCGGCGTAGGCGACCGCTTTGGCCTGCACGGCGTCGTCGTGAATGTTGCCGGTGGCGACGATGACGTACTTGTGCGGCGTGGGGCCAGCGGGGATGCGACTTCGTAGCGCCTCGCGCTCCGCTCTGGCGCGATCGATGCGAGCGAGCGCCGCTTCGGTATGGACGCGAAGCTCAGCGCGGACGGCATCGGCGCCCGGGCCGCCCATCCCCCGGTCGAGATCCGGGGCAAACGCGAGCCGCTCCGCCGCGTCTTGGACGCTTGCGGCCCCCGAACGCAGCGCCCGCCCGAGAAAGAACGCAATCCCCTTCCCGAGAAGGCCCGCGTCGCGGTAGCGGTCCACCGCCAGGTTGACGAGAGGAACGCCCTGGTCATCGATGCCCTCGGCGCCGTACGCGCGTAGAATCGTACGCTCGACGCCCACGGTCGTGTGCGCGTCGATGTAACGCTGCACGTCGGCGCTGATCTCGCTCGCGAGCTCGCGGCACCGCGCGACCTTGCGGATGTCCATCGGAACAGTGGCCATTGACGCGGAATCTAGCGCGTCTTGCGTCCAGCCGGGAGGCGACGGGCCCGGGGCTATCGGGAGCCGGAGAGGCGCGTCGCCGTCGACGCCAGCTTGCCTCGAGCCTGGTGGATCCTCGCCCAGACTGTATTGACGGGCACCCGCTGAATGCGGGCAATCTCCTCCCCGCTGTACCCCTCTAATTCGAAGAGAATGAAGGCGACGCGTTGAGTCTCCGGCAGGCTCGACACGAGACGCGAGAGCATTTCTCCGCTCTGCTTGTCGCGCAGGTTCGCTTCGGGTCCGGCCGACGGACTCGCAAGCGAGTCCTCGACGGGCGACTTGGCGAGAAACAGACGAAACCATCGAAGCCGCCGGAAATCGCGGACGCGGTGACGAGTGATTTGGAACAGCCATCCGGCGACGTTGTCCCCGTCGAACCCGGGGAGCCGACGATGGACGATGAGAAAAACGTCTTGGACCAAGTCTTCTCGGTCGGCCTCAGGTCCACCGAGTGCTCGAATCCAACGGCCGACTTCGCCGAAAAATCTTCGGTAAAGGTCCTGAAAATTCGGCGGCTCGCGGGGCGCGGGTCGATCCCAGTCTCCGGCTGTACCGCGCTCATTTGCGCGTGAGACGACCCCCGTCCGATGCCTCTTTCGGGGATCGCGGCCTTCCACCGACACAATGTAGATCGGTGGACATGGTTCGGACCACCACGAACACAATTGTGTTCACATTCGGACAACACCCAAAATTTATTCGTTGAATGGGCAGGCCATCGCTCACACGAAAATTTCGAGCGGACTCCCCGTCAAGAATGGTCACGGCCTGTTTCCGCGCACGACTTCGATCGTCGTGGGTCGCGCGCACGGTACAGCGAGCAGGTGACCGCGGTGCCGCTTCAGTCAGGGGACGACGGAATTTTGCGTCGTGGCATGAACCATCGCGAGTCCACCTCCAATTTCTGGAGGCTCTTCTCGCGCCGGCGTCGAATCCAGACAAGGTCCGATCCGTGGATCCCCCTTCCTCTAACAGTGCAGTCACGTCTCAATGCGACGTGACTCTCCTCGGAGGATCCGATGGCGAGCTCAGACTGGTCGAGAAGACGATTCATCAAGACGGCTGGCGTGTCGGTCGCGCTTCCGCTCCTCCCTTCGCTCGTCTGGTCGAAGAGGGCGGGAGCGCAGTCCTCCTGTGCCCCGGTTCAGAGATTGATTACCTACATGGTCCCGAACGGGCACCACCTTGTTGAGCACGTGCCGACGACAGTTGGCAGCGGGACGGCGTGGACCCTTCCGAACATGCTTGTTCCGATGCAAGCCAATAAGCCCGATCTGCTGTTCGTCAGCGGCCTCGAGAATCAGCAGAGGCGGCGCACGCTCGGGGATCACTCCATAGGCTCCGGGTCCCTCTTCACGGCCCGGTTCCCCACTATGCAGCAACAGATCACGAGTTCGTCGGTCGATCAAATCGTCGCTGACAAGATTGGAAACTGTACGTCGCTCCCGTCGATGCAGCTCGGGACGCACAACATCGCTGGGGCCGACCAATACGGAACCTTCTACACACGGAACATCTCCTGGCGCGGTCTCTCGACGAATAATGCCGACGGCACGATGTCGTTTCCACAGGGGCCGGCTACCCCGTTGGGAAAGACGATCGACCCTCTTTTGGCGTTCAACTCCATGTTTCAGGGGACCAACACCGGAGCCAGCACCGCGAGCGCTGCCACACGCCTCGCGCTGAAGCAGAGCGTTCTCGACGCGGTCGTCCCGCATGGCACGGCACTCCGCGCGCAGTTGAACGCCGCCGACCAAGTGAAGCTGGACGAGCTCCTGACAGGAATTCGCTCCCTCGAGACGCAGTTGCAGAACCAGGCCGCCCACCCCGTGTCGTGCACCCCGCCCGCTACGCCGGGCGCCACGCTCGGAACCGACAACACACAATTTCCGACGTTTCTCAATTACATGCACACGCTGATGACCATCGCACTCCAGTGCGACATCACGCGGGTCATCTCGTTCATGATGGGCGACGCGCAGAATCAGCGCGACCTCTCCTTCATTCCGAGCATCGCGGCGCTCGGCGCCGAGATGACCGATCACACGATCTCGCACAACATGAACGCAGGCGAGCGGCTGGTGAAATATCGCCTGGCCGTGCTCTGGAAGATGACTCAAATCGGCGCTTTCCTCACGATGCTGAAGACGACGACCGACGTGAACGGGGAGCCACTCTTGGCCAACACCTTGGTCCTCATCAGCAGCGATCTTTCCGACGGCAACGCGCACAACCACGACGACTATCCGATGCTCGTTGCGGGACAGCTCGGCGGGCTAGTTTCGACCGACAGGCACATCCGGTACACGCCCGACCCCAACAACATCTATACGAACGACAAGACGTTCGGCGACTTCTACATCACGCTGCTTGGTTTGTACGGCGTGAACGTGACCACCTTCGGCAACGACGGCGTGGATGCAATCACGTGGAATCGAGCCACGTGAAAACCAATCAGAGCCTGACGGCGACGGCATTCGGTAGCGACGGCGGCAAAGGAGGCGGTCCAATGAAATCGCTGGAGACTGTGAAGGCGGCGGCAAGCATGATCTTGCTCGTCGCTCTGTCCGGATGTTCTGCGAGGATCGGTGAACCCAGCAAGAATTTTACTGGGGCAGCGACAGGAGGCGCGGCGGGGGCCGCCAATAATCCGCAGGCGGGCGGAACAAACGGCGCTGCCGGCGCCCTGGCGGGCGGCACGGCCCCGTCGAGCACGGGCCTCGGCGTGGGGCAGCCTCCCTCTCAAGCGCCTGCGAACCCGGGGACGGTAGTCCTCCGGCGACTGGACGCAGACGAATACGACAATACCGTGCGCGATCTCCTCGGCACTACGCTCACGCCGGGCCAGAACTTTCCCGCCGACGACCTCGGAGCGCAGTTCACCACGGTCGGCTCGGCGCTCAGCCTGTCGCCGACGTATGTCCAAGCGTACGCGGACGCCGCTTCCACGTTGATTGAAGATCTGTTCGCGGCTCCGGCGGCACGCCAAGCCACGATCCTCACGTGCGACGTGACCACTGGTGGTGACGCGTGCGCGCGCACGATCGTGACGGCATTTGCGAACAGCGCGTTTCGCAGACCGGCCACTTCCACCGAAGTCGATGCACTCATGACGCCGGTGGCCACCGCAAAGACGCTTTCGGGCGCGACGGAGACTGATGGCTTGAAAGCCGCGCTCGAGGCGGTATTGATGTCCCCGTACTTCATCTTCAAGCCGGAGATGGATCCGGCGACCCCAGGACCGCATGACCTCAGTCCGTACGAGCTAGCGACCCGGCTTTCGTACGCGATATGGGGTTCGACCCCCGACCAAACTCTGCTCTCGGCGGCGGGTGCGGGTCAGCTGTCGACGGACGCGCAGGTGAAAGCGCAGGTTACGCGAATGCTGGCTGACCCGAGGGCGTCCGCGTTGCTCGACGAGTTCGCCGGGGACTGGCTCGACTTCTCCAGCGTCGAGTCGCACAGCGCGGACCCGACGGTCTTTCCGGCGTTCACCCCTGCGTTGGCGCATTCGATGCGCCTCGAAGCGCGAAGCTTCATACGTGACTTTCTCGAGTCGAGCACTCCGGTCGCGCAGATGTTCTCCGCGGGGTTCACGTACATCGACGCGAATCTCGCGACGCAGTACGGGTTGCCGTCGACTCCGGGGACTTTGGGCCCGGACGGTTTGTGGCGCGTCGCCACGACCGGTTCGCAACGCGTGGGTCTACTCACGCTCGGGTCGCTCCTCACGACCACTTCTAATCCGGATCGGACCTCTCCGGTGCGGCGCGGAGACTTCATCTACGAGCGACTGCTTTGCGGGACCATCGGCTCTCCCCCTGCGAACGTCGGCACGCTCACCGTGAGCACGACGGGGACGATGACCGTGCGGCAGTCCCTCGAGGCGCACGCGAGCAATCCGGCGTGCTCGGGGTGCCACTCCATCATGGATCCGTTGGGCTTTGGACTGGAGAACTACGACGCCGTCGGGGCTTACCGGACCCTGGACGGGACGCTGCCCATTGATGCAAGCGGTTCGTTCCCCGACGGGACCACGTTCGTGGGGGCGCAGCAGCTGTCCTCCGATCTGTCCAAGGATCCGCGCTTCGCCCCCTGCCTCACGCAGTCGTTCATGACGTACGCGATCGGGCGCCTCATGAATCAGGCGAACGACGTCGACTGGGCCAATTACCTCGCTCATCAGGCGCAGATCGCAAACGGAAGTCTGACCTCGGTGGTCGACAGCGTAATTCTGAGCTCCGCGTTCCGAACGCGCCAGGCCCCAGCGACGATGTAGCGGTGTTATCGGTCACGGATCTCAGGTTGGAGACCTCGGCGCGGCCTTCCCCTGGCGAGATGGCGTGTCGTTGTTTTGTCCAGCGAGCGGCCACGGCGCCGATGAGCGACAAAGAACGCGTCACAGGGCGGCCCCCCCCCGGAGAGTGGTGAGCCGGGCGGACCCCATGCGACCGCCAAAGGAGCGATGGCGCGCGCTTACTTCAGGTAGGCCGCGAGCCCGATATTTTGGTCCTTCAGCGCCTGCGCGACGACCCCGGCAATTTGCTTGGCCCCGGCCGCCTCGAAATGCGTGTGGTCGTTGCAGAAGAAGAGGCCGACAGGCTCCGTCGTCGACATGAAGTTCAGGTCGTTCGGGCAAAGAGCGAGCGTGGTGTACAGGTTGGCCGAAAGCGTGGTCAGGTCGATGACCGGAACGCCGTCGGCCATTCCCGCCGCCTTGGTCTCCGGACCGAACGCGCGGTTCGGCGTCACGGCTGCGCCGGTGCAAGCCATCATGCTCGTCGATGTGACGAAGATCGGTTGTGCCCCGCGCGTCTTCGCGGCCATGGCCATCGTGGCCAGGTATGTCTCGAAAAGGGTCGAGCCGACGTGACGATTGCACGTGGGATCCGCGTCGTTGATACCGAACTCGATGAATAGATAGTCCCCAGGCTTCATCCCGTTCGTTGCGTCGAGCATCGCCTGCCAGCGCGCCGAATAAGTCATTGGGCTGACCGTGCACTCGCCGGTCGCCGTCATCGTCGTCCCGACGTTGGGATCATAGAGCCAGGTCTGGATGCTCCGGCCCCCGGCTCCGCTATCGACGACGGTGACGTTGGCATTGAAATAGGGTTGAAACTGGCTGCCCCAGCCGCAAGGGCAAACGCCCTGACAGTTCATCATCGTCGAATCGCCGGCGAGCCACACTGTGATCTTCTTCGTCGGATCGGCCACCGGCGTGCTGACGTTGCCCCCGTCACCGGAGCCGGCGCTCGCAACGCCGCTGGAGCCCGCATCCCCGGCGCCCGAGCCGCTGCTGCTGCCAGCTGCTACTCCGCTCGAGCTGGGCTTGCCGCCGGAGCTGGAGCTTCCCCCGGAGGCGGGGTTCGCAGAGGCTCCGCTGCTGGCGCCGGTGGGCGCGGCATTCCCGCTCGAACTGCCGCTCGATCCCGTACCGCTGCTTGGGGGTCCGCTGCTCGTCCCACTGCCGGTCGTCGCGCCGCCGCTGCTGGTGTCGCCACCGGTCCCCAGTCCGCCGGTTGTCGGCTTCGTCCCGCTGGCCGACGAAC
>JBAULD010000439.1:0-6808 GCA_049578005.1 Polyangiaceae bacterium | reverse complement strand
GCCCAAGAGCGCGACCGCGGCGAGTACCGCCGCTCCGTACCGCCCGCGCCTCGACAGGAACCGCCCGGCGAGCGGTCTCCCGGCTGCGCCGGGTTCCGAGGCCCTCGGGCGATCGATCGACGTCGAGAGAGCCGTCGCTACCGAAACCCGCTCGCCCGGGGAATCGGATTCGATTTCCGCGACGCGCACGGCGCGGCGCGCGAGATCGTCGCCCGCCAGGCGCTCCACCCACTCGCCCACGTGAGACGCCGACCCCGGCGACCCATTCGCCTCGAGATCGCGCGCCATCTCGCGCGCGGTTGCGTACCGTTCGGAGAGGTCGCGCGCGAGGCCTCGCAAGACCACCGCGTCGAGCCCGGCGGGAAGTTCCGGAGCGTACTTGCTTGGCGGCTCGATCGGAGCCGAGAGCACACGCGCCAGGACGGCGGCCTCGCTCGGCCCCTGAAAAAGCCTCCTCCCGGTGAGGGCCTCCCAAAGCACGATCGAGGCGGCGAAGATATCCGACTGGCGCGTGACCCCAACGTTCGTGACCTGCTCGGGCGCCATGTACGCGAATTTGCCCTTGAGCTGTCCCTCGCGCGTGACCTGCGCCGCGCGCCCCGTCGCCTTCGCGATTCCGAAATCGAGCACGCGTGCGCTCCCGTCGGCTCCTACGAGAATGTTCTGCGGCGACACGTCGCGGTGGACGATGTCGAGCGGGTTGCCCTCTTCATCGGTGGCTTCGTGGGCGGCGTGCAATCCTTGGAGCACATCCGCGAGGATCGCCACCGCAACCGGAGCCGGGGCCCGCTCGGCTCGGCCTTCGGCCGCGAGGAGGAGCTCCGCCAGCGACGCAGCCGGTACGTATTCCATGACGAGAAAGATCTCGCCGTCGGATGCGACCACGTCGAGCGTCTGGACGACGTTGGGGTGGTGGATGCGCGCCGCCAGGCGGGCCTCATCCATGAACATGGCGACGAATTCGGGATCGCGCGCATACTCGCGGTGCAGTCGCTTGACCGCCACCGTGCGGGCGAACCCGAGCGGCGCCAGCATCCTCCCGAAGTGCACGGTCGCCATCCCGCCGGCCGCGATGACTTCATACGTTCGATAGCGACCGACCACGCGTCTGCTGGAGACGTTATCGGCTTCGCTCACGACCACGTATGCTAGCAGGGTGCCGCCGTCTCCGCGTGTGGGCTCTCCCCCCGAAGAAGTCACGAAGGCGGCCCATTCGCGCCCGAAGGACGCCCCCCCGGGCTCTGCCGGTGAAGCGAGCTTTCGCCTGGTCGTGGTGGACGGGCTCGACGCAGGACGCGAGCTCCGGATCGACGGGGGTGAGGCCTCGCGCCTGCTCGTGGGCAAGGGCCCGACCGCGGACCTCAAGCTCACCGATCCGGCCGTCTCGCGTCGCCACCTCGCCCTCGAGATCGAGCGCGGGCGGCTCCGGGTCACCGATCAGGGGTCGACCAACGGCACCCAAATCGACGGCCACGACGTCGTCGACGGGTTCGCGCACGGCGGGGAGGTCGTCGTCATCGGCGGGACGAGCTTGCGCGTCGAGCGCCTCGAACGGTCGACGGAGGTCGCCTCGGGCGAGGGGCCCTCGGGGTTCGCGCGGGTCATCGGCGCCAGCGCCGCCATGCGGCGCCTTTACCCGGTGTGCGAGCGGCTGGCCACGAGCCATGTGCCCGTCATCATCGAGGGTGAGACCGGAACCGGAAAGGAGGCGCTCGCCGAGGCGCTCCACGAGGCCGGTCCGCGCGCGGCCTTTCCCTTCGTGGTCTTCGACTGCACATCGGTTGCGGCCAATCTGATGGAATCCGAACTCTTTGGGCACGAACGGGGCGCGTTCACGGGCGCGTCGTCCGGGCACAAGGGCATGTTCGAGCTCGCGGAAGGAGGCACGCTCCTCATCGACGAAATCGGCGATCTCGACTTGCCGCTCCAGTCGAAGCTCTTGCGCGTGGTCGATCGGTCCGAGGTCCGCCGCGTCGGCGCGGCGAAGGCCACTCGGTGTAACGTTCGCCTGCTCGCGGCGACGCGGCGCGACCTCGAACGGGAAGTGCAGCAGGGCCGATTTCGCGACGACCTCTTTCACCGGCTCGCGGTCGCCCGCATCGAGCTTCCGCCGCTGCGAAAGCGGCGAGACGACATTCCGGTTCTGGCCCGGCACTTCTGGCAGAGCCTCGGCGGAGCGGCGGGCGGCCCGCCGCGTGCGCTGGTGGAAGGCTGGACCGACATGGCGTGGCCGGGCAACGTGCGCGAACTCCGCAACGCGGTCGCCCGTCGCATCGCCCTCGGCGATCTCGATCGCCCGGCGCCGCGCGAGCAGCGGCAGGGAAAGCCTCCGCGTGGCGCCGCGGATGACAGCGAGCAGCTGGAGATCGAGGATGTGCTTGGAATGAACTTGCCGTTTTCGGAGGCGCGCCGCGAGGTCCTCGAGTCTTTCGTCCGGCGCTACGTCGCGAAGGCGCTCCACGCAAGTGGCGGGAATGTCGCGCAGGCTGCCGCGGCATCGGGCATCGCGCGGCGATACTTTCAACTTCTGCGCGAGCGCCGCGAGAAGTGACCCGGGAAAGACCCTTGAGCCTCGCGCGTACGATCGTGGTCACGGGCGCAGCCGCGATGGCGGCGTGCACGATCTGGGCTGCAATCGACGACCCGTACAAGAGCGACGTCGAGTCCGCCGGCGTCGCGGTCGACGGTTCGACCGACGCGGGTAACCAGGACGGCGCCGACGCCTGGGCCGATGCGGACACCGAAGGCGGCCTCGACGCTGCGGCCGCCGACGCCCACCCGGACGCGGACGCTGGGCCCCCGACCATTCGCGCGTTCGACGCGGGCTTCGTACCGAACGCAATCGGCGCGTATGGAGACACGGTGTATGCCGTGGACCACAGCGCTCAAGTCCACGTCGCCTACGACGCGAGCACGATTTTCACGGACTTCTGGACCGGGGACGCCGGCGGTGTGTTCCTGATCGAACGGAACGGCGTGGCCGCGAACGCGGAAGGCGTCTTTTGGACGCTGAGCACGGGAGTTCGTTATTGCGGAATCGACGCCGGCAATTGCGGCCTTCTTCCCTCCCCCAACGCGCGCGAGATCGCGGCCAGCGATTCGGTCGTCGCGTGGATCGACGACACGGGTGTGCGCACCTGTACGTTGCCGCTCGAGACCTGTACTCCCCTGACGGTCGTTGCGTCGAAGGCCGCGGCCCTCGTCGCGGCCGGGCCGAACGCGGCGGTCGCGTGGACCGACGGGGGCGCCGCGATCCACTTGACGAACGGGGTGGACGCCGGCTCCGTGAACCTCGATCCCTACGAGGTCGACCTCATCGCGACCGACCGAACTACCGGAACTCTGTACTGGGAGGGTCCGGCGGCCCTCGGCTTTCTGCAGTTCGACGGTGGGGGTGGGCCGCAAGACGCCGTCCCCCTCTACGCGAACATCAAGCCGACAGCGCTCTTCGTGAACCGCGGCGTCCTCTATTGGAGCCTGGCGACGAACAACCTCGTCCAGCATTGCCGGCTGGTCGTCGACTCCGGCTCGCCGCAGTGCACGCCCAGCAATCTAGCCGTCACGGGTTTGCCCACCCCCCAGACGACCCATGGGATCGTCGTGACCTCGCGCCGCGTCCTGGCGCTCGTGAGCTGTTGCAACGGCGTGGTCGATCCGACGCTCGTCGAATGGCCCGTGCCGCCTCCGTAAGCGCGATCGGACCGATCACCTGGATCGATCCGATCGCACCTTGGGGCCGTCGATCCCTTCGCTTTTCGGGAGAATGAGGGTGGTCCGTGTCTTGCTCGTGCTGGCGGAGAGCTCTGGATTGGCTCGACGAGTCTTCCCCCACTGAATATCGAAAGGTCGTTCATGGTGCTCCGACGGAGTTTCGCTGCTGCCACTCGCGCGTTCGGACATACGGTCCCCGTTGCCGCGGTCGTCGCGTGTACGTTCGCTTGCTCCGGGAAAGGCCCGCCGGTCCCGCCCGCGGGCGTCCAGGCTACGAATACGCCCGAAGACGCCGGCGTGATCGCGCAGGGGAGCGATGCGTCCGCCGACGCCCCCCCCTCGCCCGAGTTTCAAGCGACACCGGCGGCAGTCTACGTGGCCAAGGTGAAGAACATCCTCGTGGGACTGGCTCCCACCGACGCCGAGGTCCAGGCGGTGCAGGCCGACCCGACGCAGCTCGGGCCGCTCGTCGACGGCTGGATGCAGCTCCCGCAGTACAGCCAAAAAATGATGCGCTTCTTCGAGCTCGCGTTTCAGCAAACGCAAGTGACGTCGGTCGACTTCGCCGATCAGGCCTATCCGAGGCAAATCGACCTCAACGCCACGACGACGCCGCTGCTCGTCCAGAACGCACAGGAGAGCTTCGCTCGGACCATGATCCAGCTCTCGTCACAGGGACATCCCCTGACCGAGGCGATGAACACGCCGCAGCTCATGATGACTACCGCGATGAAGGAGCTCTACGCCCTCCTCGACGTGTGGCAGATCGACGACGCGGGCAAGACCACCGACCGGTTCAAAGCTGCGAATCCGACCTTGCAGATTACGGTGGAGGCTTCGGCGGGGCCGATTCCGATCGAGCAAACGCTCGACCCGACGAGTCCGAACTACATGCACTGGTACAACCCCGACGTGACGACTGCCGACATGGCGATCGCGGGGTGCCAGGAGGATCCCATCGTGTACGCCGCCAACGCTCTGACCCTGCACTACCTCTTGCTCGGCTCTCTCGACGGACACAAGTCGGCGACGGGCACGGCGTGCACGCAGGTGGGCGGCACCGCCACCGCCGCGCAGCTCACGGCTGCCGACTTCGCGGACTGGACGATGGTGACGATCCGCCAGCCGAACGCAGGGGAGGCGGTCACGCCGTTCTACGACTTGGCCACGCTGCGCACGGCGAGCGAGCTCGTGCTCTCGGTGCCGCGAGTCGGCTTCTACAGCACGCCTGCGTTCTTCGCCAACTGGCAGACGAACGTCAGCAATCAGATGCGGGTCACGATGAACCAGACGCTCATCGTCGCCACCGGATCGTCCGTCGACGGCACCGACTCGACACCTGTTCCCCCGGGCGTCCCCGGACTCGACGCGACGCACATAAGCCAGGCCGCGTGCTTCCAGTGTCACGCGACCCTCGACCCGACGCGCTCGATCTTCTCGTCGGGGTGGTCGTGGAATTACCACAATCAGGTCGATTCGACCCTGACCTCGCAGCCCGGCGTGTTCGCCTTTCGCGGCGTGACGCAGCCGGTAAGCACGATTGCCGATTTTGGCCGGGTACTGGCAAGTCACCCTCTCGTCGCGTCCGGCTGGGTGCAAAAGCTCTGCTACTACGTCAATTCGGTCGCGTGCGACTCCGACGACCCGGAGTTCCAGCGTCTCGTCACGTCGTTCCAGTCGTCGGGCTATGCGTGGAACGCTCTCGTGAAGGCGTTCGTCATCTCGCCCATCACGACGCACGCCGTCGATACGGCGACGGAGGATGCCACCGGAGAAGTCATCGCCGTATCGAGGCGCGACCACCTTTGCGCGGCGCTGAACGCTCGACTCGGCCTCACGGACGTTTGCGCGCTCGACGCGCTGACCAAGCGCGCCATGACGACGACCGTTCCGGAGATTGTTTCCGGACTTCCCTCCGACGCGTACGGGCGAGGGGGCGTCGCGCCGATCCTCCCGAACCAGCCCACGCTCTTCTTCCGCGCCGGCATGGAAAACATCTGCGAAGCCGTCGCCGTCCTGGTCGTCGATCCGACCTCCGCAGCGCAAGGACAAGCGAAGTGGTCGAGCACGGCCCCCGACGCGGCGATCGCGGACTTCGTCGGAACGTTGATGGCCGTGACGCCGTCGGATCCTCGTTCGACTCCGCTTCAAGCGCTGCTCAAGGCGCACTTCACGTCGGCGATGCAGCAGTCGGGCATCACGGCGACGCAAGCGCTCCGGTCAACGTTCGTCACGGCGTGCTTGGCGCCGTCGGCTGTCTCCGTGGGTCTCTAGAGGAGGAATAGGAATTATGATTTCTCGACGTGAAGCCATCTTGTCGACGCTCTTCGGAGCGGGCTATGTCGGACTGCGCGCGCTTGCGACCGGACTGCCGGCGTCGCTCCTCCTGAGTCCACGCAAGGCACTCGCCGATACTTCGATGTGCACGGCACAAGACAAAGCTCAGTTCATCATCTTCGCCACCTCGGGGTCCGGCGACCCGATCAACGCGAATGTGCCCGGGACGTACGACGATCCGATGATCACGCACAGCGCGGATCCCACGATGGCTCCGACGCCGCTGACGATTCAGGGCCAGCAATACACCGCGGCGGCACCATGGGCGTCGCTCCCGCAAAACGTGCTCGATCGAACGGTCTTCTGGCACATCATGACGAACACGCCGGTGCACCCGAAGGAGCCGCAGGTGCTCGAGCTGATGGGCGCGACGCCGGCGGGAGAGATGCTTCCGTCGCTGCTCGCCAAACAGCTCGCCCCTTGCCTCGGCACGATCCAGCCGCAGCCGATCAGCGTGGGAGCGCTCACGCCGTCGGAGGCCCTCACCTACGGGGGAGCGGCGCTGCCGGTGGTGCCGGCGCTGGCGCTGAAGGCCACGCTGACGAACGCGGCGGGGCCGCTCACGAATCTCCAGCCCCTTCGCGACCAGACCCTCAATCAGATTTACGACGTGTACAAGACCGGCGCGACTCCGGCGCAGCGCCAGTACATCGATTCGATGGTGACGACGCAGACCCAGGTTCGAAATATCAGCCAGAGTCTCTTGAGTTCGCTCGCGTCGATCAAAGACAACTCGGCAGCCTCGCAGGTGTTGGCCGCG
>JBAULD010000438.1:0-2045 GCA_049578005.1 Polyangiaceae bacterium | reverse complement strand
GCGCGCTTTTCGAAGCGCGTGCGGGCGTCGTCGTCCAAGCGGATCACGCGTTCGTTGCGCTCGACCCGGCCGGGGACTTCTCGATGGCGCGCGGCCACGTGCGCGTGCGCGTCCCCCTCTCGATTCTCGAGCGCGCCGCTCGGCTGACACACGTGCGAGGATGGGCGAGCGTCGACGGCGACGTGCAATTCGTCGCGGGCGACCGATTGCCTCGGGCTCGCGGCACCGTCGAGGCGCACGACGTGAGCTTGGACGAATTCCGGGTCGCGCGAACGATCGACGCGCGCTTCACTCTGGATGGCGAGGTCCTCCGTATCCCGTCGGCTTCGGTCGACACCACATCGGGGAACATGCGCCTGACGGAGATCGAGCTCCGCCCGCTGGCACCTGGCGTACCGGCGCGAGGACGGGTCTTCGGCCGAGGACTTCGCTTCGAAGAGTTCTTGCGCGCGATCAAGGTTGCCCGCCATCCCCACGTCCGCTGGTCGATCGAGACGCTCCGTTGGGACGGCGTCGAGGGCACGCTCTCGCCCTTGTCTCTCTCGGGCGACCTCGCCGCGCAAACCGGTGGCTTCGCCGTTGCCGACGCAGCTTGCGACATCGAGCGTTGCGAGCGAATCTGGAGCTTCGGCCGTTCCACGATCGCCGCGCGGGCGTCGCTGACGCCGCAGGGCTTCGCAATGGATGACGTGCGCGCCACGCTGACCGGCGGCGACGTACAGGCTGCCCACGTTCTCATCGGCTTTCACGATCAGCTGAGCGTCGAAGGCGGCCGGGCGCGCCTGGATCTCGGAGCTACTTCGCCGCTTGCCTCGCTCTCCATCGCGGGACGAATGAACGCAGGCGCGCGCGTGTCCGGGCGACTCGGTGATCCCGTCGTGGACTTCAGCGGCACAGTCGACGGGTTCGTACTCGGCGGCGACCCCCTCGGAGACGTCACGTCCGTGCGTGGGCGGTATCACGCGACGACCCTTCGCTTCGATGCGGTCTCCGCCACCAAGGGACGAAGCCAGTACCAGGTTCCGTCGCTCCGCATCGAGTTCGGCCACGACGGCCAATTGGACGTCGACGCGATCGTCCGCGCGCGCGAGCTCGCTGTGTACGATCTTCTTTCCATGGTTCACCTCGAAGGTCGGCTTTCGATGCTCGGCGGAAGCCTGAGCGACGCTCTGGCCCGGGTTCGCTTCGTGCACAAGGGGCCTGAAGACGAACTCGGACTGGGGACTATCTTCGTCAGCGCCGATGCAGGGCTGGTCCGTCCGAGCGCATTCGGCGAGCACTTCGACCGCGGCACCCTAGGCGTGGACGTGCGCTGGTGGGATCGCGACGCCGGTCTCGCGGGCGTTGACGTCGACCTGCGGTCGCTCGAGGTAAGAGATGGCGGTCCGGGCCGTCCCGCGCAGCAAGGCGGGTCGCTCGTTGCCAGTGGGCAATTGACGAGGGGAACCATACGAGCATCGGCCGTGGCAGCGGCGCTCCCCCTGTCGCGTGTCTTCGTGAGTCCGAAAGTCGGGGCGTCGATCGGGGGGTGGATATCGGGGGTCGCGCAAGCGGCCGGTACGATTGAGGCACTCGGGGCCTCGGCCGACGTCGAGGTCAGTCCGCTGCGCGTCGCAAACGCCCATTTCGGCCCGTCCTCGGTTCACGTCGAAGCAGCGCTCGGCACGTTGGTCCCGATGCGCGTCTCGGCGAGCGGAAGTCTCCTCGGTGGGCAGGTGAGCCTCGCCGAGCTGGCGGCAAACGGCCGCGAAATTCGCGGCTCCGCGTCACTTCACGCGCTCCGCGTCGACCCCTGGCTGACGGTCGCCCGAGCCCCGAGCGGTGCGCAGGGCGACCGATCGAGCGCCCCCGCCGCGGTAGAGGCATCGCTGTCCGGAGAGCTCACGGTCGACGCGCTCGATCCCATGGACGTCTCCCGAGCTCGAGCGCGCTTCGTGCCCACGGCGTTTCGCGCTTCGCTGGGGGCGGAGAGCGCCATGCTCCGTCCGACCGGCGCGGCGATCACGCTCGCGGACGACGCGATCGTCGTGCCACCCATGCGAATC
>JBAULD010000437.1:0-2670 GCA_049578005.1 Polyangiaceae bacterium | reverse complement strand
CCCGTGCTCGCGCCCTCGGCTCTGACGCCCCCCGCCAAACGAACGCTGCTCGCTCTCCCGGCACCCGTGGCCTCGCCGGCGGCTGCGCCCGTCCCCGTCGCGCCTGCCATCGGAAAGCGGACCATGGTCGGACTGGCCCCCATCGCCGCGGGCGCGCAGCCGTCCGAGACGACCGCGACTGCGGCCCCGGTCCACGCCCTACACAACAAGACGATGCTCGGGGTCGCTCTCCCCGGGATTGCACCTCTCCACGCCGGTGATCCGTCCGCGAACCCGCCGGGCACACACGAAGTGCCCCACCCTCCGAACCCCTCGTCGATTCGTCCGCCCCCGACGAACACGCTCGGGGAGACGCTCCCCATCCCGGCGTTCTTCGTGCCTCCGCCCGCGCCGCTCCCCGACGAGCCGACGCCGTCAAAGCCCGGCGCGGGTCGTCGAGGGGGGGCTTCCATCGCCGTCGCAGCCTTGTTGGCCGGGGGAATCGCGCTCGTCGGCGGCGCCGCGATGGCGCTCTTGTGGAGGAGCGCGCCGCCCATCGCCGCCCAGCCGCGCATCGCCCCCGACGGCAAAGACGTGCTCCACCTGACGTGCGAGGCGTCGAGCTGCCAAGACGGAACGCTGGTCTCCCTGGGTACAATGCGCGCGGCGTTCGCCGCCGGCGAGGCCGATCTTCCGCTCGCAAAACCCCTTCACGTCGGCGACAACACGCTCGTGCTGTCGGTCGATCGCCCGGGCATGGGTCGGGACGAGGCGGTCAAGCTCGTCGTCCCTGTGGCGTATCGGGTCCGGGCGGACGTCACGACGATGGACGGCCCGCATCCCTGCATCACGATCCGCGTCGAGGCGCCTCCGCAAACCGAGGTGCGCGTCAGCGATAATCTCGTCTCCCTCGACGCAGCCGGGACGGGAACCTACGCGCTCGATCAAACGAAGTTCACCGATGGCCCGGCGGACGAGTCGCGCGTCGTCGCGATCGACGTACCCTACGTCGTCGTGCCGAAGGGGCGGCCGCCCGAAACAGGCACGGTGAGCGCACGCATCGCGGTCGCCCCTCTCCGGGTGGACGCGCCGGGCACGAGCACGGTGATCGACGAGGACCAACTCCTGCTCGCGGGTCGCGCGGCCCGGGGAGCGACCGTCACGGTCGAGGGCAATCCGGTGACGGTCGCGCCGGACGGCGCCTTCGAGACGACCGTCCCCATCGACGCACCGGGAGAGCGCGACATCGAGGTGCGCGCCGGGACAGCGACGCTCGCGCCGCGTACCGTCCACGTTCACGTGACCCGCGTGGCGAACCTCGCGGACGCGGCCCGGACATTCGAGGAGAGCGGGGCCATCGGGTACGACGCGGCGATGCGCGACATCGCAGCGGAGAAGACCGGAGAGACCATCGTCGTCGAAGGCGACGTCGTAGAAGCGCGCGGCTCGGCGCACCGCACGCTCGCTCTGGTCGACGACCGGCGAGGATGCGCGAAGGGGCCTTGCCTGGCCCGCGTGATCATCGGACGCGATCTCTCCCTCTCCCGCGGCGAGAGCCTTCGAGCCTACGGACGGGTCGCGCGCGCCTATCGGACCCCCACTTCGCAAGCGGTCCCCGAGGTCGAGGCCGAGTTCGTCGTGCGCGCGACGCGATGAGCGGATACTCGGCGCGCATCCGTCCGAGTTGGCGCTTGGCGGCGTGGGGGACCACGATAGCCGCGCTCGGCGCCTCTGCCGAGGCTTCGGGCCAAACGTCGAGCGTCGAACGGCCTCGCACCCTCGTCGTCGGGCTGCCCTCTGCGGGCGCCCGAGCGGATCGGGTCGACGGCGCGCGGACGGGCCGGACGCGGTCTACGTTGCCGAGTTCGGGGCTCCGCACCCAGTGGCGCGTTCCGCTGGGGGCGCTCATCGAACACGCTCCGTTGGTCGACGTACGCGGGGGCATCTACGTCGTGGGGACGCGCGGGGAAGTCATCGCGATCGCCCGCGACGGGACGGAGCGCTGGCGGGTGTCGACAGGAGCCGCCCAGCCCGGTGCGGCGGCGCTCCTGTCGGACGACACCATCGTGTTCGCCGACGCGGCGGGCGAGGCAGTCGCGGTCCGCGACGGTTCCGTCCGGTGGCGCGTTCCGTTCGGACGCGCGGACGCCTCGGGCCCCGCCCCCCTTCCTCTCGAGGACGGCGGCGTGGTGGTCGCCACCACCCGTGAGCTCGCGGTCCTCGACGCCGAGGGAAGGGAGCGCGCGCGCACGACGCTCCGCGAGGCGACAAACGTGCCCCTCGTCGCTGCGCTCGGCCGGGTCGTGGCCGTCTCATCGAGTGGCGCGGTCTGGTCGTGGGCGCCGGGAACGCCCGAGCCCGAGCGCGTGGGCGGCTTCGGCACGCCGGTCGATTCGGGGGCGGCCCTGGCCGACGACCACACGCTCGTCGCGGTGACGGCGGACCAACTTCACCTGACCGCGGTCGATCTCCTACGCGGCACGGCGACCACCCGAACCGTCGCGCTCGCGGGCGTCTGGCTGGGACCTCCAGCGATGTGCGGCAGCACCGCCCACGTGGTCCTTCTCGCCTCATCCAGTGAGATCGCCGTGACGATCGACGCGGCCGGAAACGAAATCGCACGGGTGGCGCTCGCGGTGCATCCGACCCCGATCGCCGCCGACGGGGTGACCGCAAGCCTGATCGCCCATG
>JBAULD010000436.1:0-7655 GCA_049578005.1 Polyangiaceae bacterium | reverse complement strand
GGAAGTACGAGTCCAACCGATGCCGCGCGCGACAGCGGCGCCGGCATCGGTCCGCCCGATTCCGGCGCGAGTTCCGGCAACTGCGACCTCGGTCAGCCGTGGGGGACGCCCGTCGAAGTCTCGAGTCTGCAATCGAGTACCCGGGAGGCGGGCCTTCATTCGTTCGGCCCGCAGCTCACGGCGCTCTTCTGGGTAGGTCCCCTTGGAGCGACGAACCTCTACTCCGCCACACGCATCGACACGTCGCACCCGTTCCAGAGTCCGACCTTGCTCAACAACGTCAACGGCGGAGGCGGGGCTCAGTACGATCCCAGCGTGAGCGGAGACGGATTGACGCTCTTCTTTCGATCCACGCGCGCAGGCGGTCCGGGGTTGGACGACATCTATTGGGCCTCGAGGTCGAACCTCCAGAGCGACTTCTCGAACGTTTCTCTGGTCGCGAACCTCAACTCGTCCGCTAGCGACGTCCAGCCCTACGTCGTCCCGGGTGGAACGGAGATCTACTTCTCGTCGGACCGTACGGGCGACTACGACATCTACGATGCGACGGGGAGCGCGGGTGCCTTCGGGGCGCCCATCCGCGTGGCCGAAGTGAGCCAGGTGGGCGCCGACGATCAGAATCCGACGGTATCTCCCGACGGGCTGGAAATCCTTTTCTCGTCCAGCCGTTCGGGAAGCCAGGGTGGACAGGACATCTGGATGGCCCAGCGCTCCGAGACGACCGCCCCCTTCGGCGTCCCGACTCTCGTCCCGCAGGTCAACTCGGCCGGAAACGATTATCCGTCTTGGGTTTCGCCCGACCTCTGCCAACTGTATCTCTATAGCGACCGGACGGGCACACTTCACATCTATCTTGCCACTCGGCCGCCCTGAGACGAGGTCGCTCTCGAGCACGGAGTGGCGGACGGCGCGACAGGGTGTGACTGCCGCCGCCACGGCTGTGGCGAGCGCCACCACGATCGAGCCTTTGTGGGTGACGATGGTTCGGGCCCGCGTCCGACTCGCGAATGAGGCGCCGTTCGGGCGCTTGACCGAGCCGCGGCTTCCGTGTTCGTCTCTGCGGCGTCGCGATGGACGAGAGAGCGAGGCTCCTGCTTCTCGGCGACGTCGCCGGTGCGGCGTTCGGCACGGAGGACTTTTCGCTGTTTCTCTATTCGCTGGTGCGCATGCAGGCACCGGCGGCGATCGTCGAGCTCGGAACGGGGCTGGGCGCGTCGGCATTTTGGATGGCTCTCGCGGCGAAGCAGAACGGCGTGGGCCACGTTTGGACCGTGGACGATCTGAATCAGTTCGAGAGGTACGACGGGCTTCTCGGCAAGACGATCGCACATCTGAAAGGAATTGGCTTCGCCCCGCTCGAGGCGAGGACGCCGGGTCAGTACTTCGACGAAGTATCGACTCTTCTCGGACTTCGGAGTCACCTCTCGTTCGTGAAGGAGAAGATCGAACTGGAGGAGCGGTCGCACTTCGACCGATATCCGTTCGCCAACGAGAAAATCGATCTTCTGTTCTCGGACTTCAAGCACGGCCCCGACGACGTCTTGAGCATCCTCGGACACTTTCTGCCTAGAATGTCGCCGGCATCTTCGATCTTCATCGACTCGGCGCCGACGGCCTGGCCGTCGTATCTGCTTCTCGAGCAGATTGTCTCTCATCTGAACGGGGGCCACATTCCGGCCGCCCTTCAGGAGCGAACTGCGATCGACCTCGGCCAAGTGATGCGAAACCGCCGCATCGTGCTCGTGCACATCACCGAGAAAGACAAGCAGCGTGCCCAGAACAGCACGGCATGGCTCAAGATCGAGCCCATCGACGTCGTGCCACAGCCGCGCGCGTCGATGCGCGGCGTATAGGGAAGCGTCGTGGAGCGGCGTCAGCCGCCCCGACGCCCCCGGCCGAGAACATCGGTCGCCCGAGTCCTGCCAGGGGATTCTACGGAGTTGAGCCCGGAATCGATTGCAACGCCGCGCGTATGATTTGATCGCGCGACACGCTGCCCTCGATGTGGAAGGGCACACCCGCGTGAAGCAGGCTGCCCCCGAGATCGACGGTCCCATCGACGAAGAAGGGCACGGCGTTGCCGGCGGCGGCCAGTTGGGCGAGGACCGCCAGGTTCGGCCAACTCACCGGTACCGACACGTCGAGCCTCGTAGTCTTTCGCGCTGGGAGCGTCGTGATGCCTGGAAACGCGAGTGTGCCCAACTCCGCGTTGCCAAGGACGATGTGCGAAGTGACGTTCGTGACGGTGAGGTCGAGCGGATTCGGGTTCGTGGCTTCGAGCTCGACGCGCCATTCGATCCCCCGCGAATCGATGCGGACGAGCGTGGCGCGCTCCGGAACGAGTGACGGCGGATCGGGCTTCGAACAGCCGAGCGCCGCCGCAAGGGCAAATATCGGGCGGAGACGCATCAGGTTTGGGTTAGCCCATCTTCACCAGCAGAGAAAGGGATCCCGCCGACTTCGAAGGGCTCGCGCGGTGGAGCATCGAATCGTAAACGATGTAGTCTCTCCGTTCGCAGCTCCCTCCCATGGAACGCCCCAAGAATATCCTCGACATCTCGCCGGAGCACGACCGCGCAGCCGCCGATCTCAGCGACGAGCGATTCGATCGCGGGGAGTTCGCCTTGAGAGCGCTCGAGCTCGTGCGCCCGCGTGCGACGAGAGTGGTCCTATGCGAGGGTGCGTCGCGTATGAGGGTCGATCGCGGGCCGCGGTGGGGACATCCCGGAGAGGCCTGGGCGATGCTGGCCATCCCGCGACACGCTTCCAAACGCGCCATCGCGCTCGCCGTCGCCGAGCTCTCGGGCGCTCCGCGGGCGTGGGCGCTCGACGTGCTCTTGGACCTGACGAACGAAGCGGCGGGTTGACCCCGCGCTCGACGAAGGCAAGGGCCGAACGTTTCCGGACTAGCGCTCGACACTCCTCGACCGCCGCCACGCTAGGAGAGCCTCGTCCAGCGCCGACCAGGTCGTCGCGACGTGGACATCTCCGTCGACGGAGCCGATCGCGCTGGCCCCGGCACCCCCCAACCAGAGCGGTACGGCGGCATCGAGACGTTTACGCAGGAACTTCGCGTGACGCGTCGACTCGCGGGGATCCACGACCGGCGTGATCGTGAGCCCCACGACGTCGGCGCGGAATGCGCTCGCGGCTTCCACGATGTCTCCGGGCGGCGTCGAGATGCCCAGAAGCCGTGGGCTTGCACCCGCGGTGACCAGGTAGAGCGCCACCATCTGGAGCGCGAGCCCGTGGGGCTCGCCCGGCAGCGTCGCGAGCAAGACGACCGGCCGTCCTTCGAGGTCCTGATAATTCGAAAGAAGAACGCGAAGGCGGGTCACCAGGCACTCGGTTGCGACGTGCTCGTGACGGACGGAAAGCTCGCCGTCTGACCAAGCCGCGCCGACCCGTACCGCGAAAGGATACGCGACGTCGGTGACGAAGCGCCGGGGGCCAAGCGCCGCCGCCGCTTGACGGAGCTCGGCTTCGATCGAGACGACCTGCTCGCGCGCGAGCATTGCCACGAGCTCTTCGGGGAGGCCGGCGACGGAGACGTCGTGGCCCAGCCGTTCGGGGGCCTCGGCCGGACCGTCGAGCCCCTCCAGCGCGGCCAGCTCCGCGCTGGACTTTCCGATGACGTCGCCGACGCGGTATCCGAGGTCGAGCGCGCGTCGAACCGCGATCAGCTTTTCGACGTCCGCCTGCGAGTAGAGTCGGCGATTGCTGCCCGGCCGGCGCTCGGGCGCCGGAAAGCCGTATCGCCGCTCCCAAGCGCGCAGTGTCTCCATCGGCAGGCCAGTCCTCTTCGCGACGACCAGAATGGTGTCGCCCGCTGCGTCTCGAGGGTTCGCGGGCCCCGCGGCAGCGTGGGCGATTTTCTTGGTCGAGGCCTTGACGGACTTCATGACGGACAATAACTATACAGAAACTATACGCGGAGACCGCGCCTAAGTATCCAGAAGCTTGCTTCTCGGCGCAATCCATTCGCGAATTAGCTTCGAGCAGCAATTGAGGAGGCCCCATGGGCTTTCTGAGAAACACCCACGACCTGCCCCTCGCGCGAGGCGCGACCGCACTCTTGACCCCCGAGGAAGAGGTGGAACTCGCCCGCCGAATCGAGGTCGCCGAGCGTCGCGCCCTCGCACTTCTCCTGGATGACGTAGGCGCCGTTGCAGAACTGAGCGAGGTGGTTCGCGACGTTCGACGGGGCGCGGTCACGCTGAGGCAGGTGACGCGCGTCAACGCCGCGAACGAAGATGCCGGATCCTCGGCCCTCCCCGAGCGGCTCGCGAGCGCCGCGCACGCGGCGGCGCGGCTCGTTCATACGAAGGGCGCATCGAGCGCCGAACGGGATGCCCTGGTCTCCGAGCTCGCGGTGCTGCGCCCAACCCGCTGGGTATTCGGCAGGCTGCGCGGCCACATGACCGGTTCGGGGGCAGATGAGACGGCGGCGTCGGCGCTTCGACTGGAGCAGGCACGGGCGGAGGTTGGCCGAGCGATCGACCGCATCGAGGCCAGCAGGTCGCGCCTCGTGACTTCGAACCTCGGCCTCGTCGTGTATCTGGCGAAGCGCGAAAAGTATCGGGGACTCGACCTCGCGGATCTCGTCCAGGCAGGCTGTATCGGTCTGATGCGGGCGATCGACAAGTTCGAATACCGGCGCGGCTATCGATTGACGACGTACGCCAGCTGGTGGGTCCGCGAAGCCATCAACACGGCGATCCTGGAGCAGGCGCGTACGGTTCGAGTTCCAGCCCACATCGTTCAACGCAATGGGGAGATCCGACGTGCGATGCGGACGATGCTCGGTGAGCGAGGGGAGATGCCGTCGGCGACGGAGTTGGGCGAACGCGTCGGCCTTCGCACCGAGCGTGTGCTGGCGATTCTGGGGACCGCCAACGTGACGACCAGCCTCGATGGTCCCTCTGCGCCGGACGAGCGGGGCGCGCCAATCGATCGGATCGGAGACGAAGGGGCTTCGCCGTTCGACGTCGCATTGGACGGAGAAGTGCAGGATTGCGTTCGCCGAGCGCTCGCCCGCCTCGATCGCCGCGAGGCGATAGTCTTGAGAATGCGATTTGGAATCGACACCGCGCGGGCGCATACGCTCGAAGAAATCGGCAGACACTTTCATTTTACAAAGGAGCGCGCACGACAAATCGAGGCCAGCGCCCTCCGCAAGCTGCGCGAGCAGGCGACCGAAGACGGACTACCCGAACTCCTCGGCTAAAGCGCGATCGGTAGGTCTCGACCAGGAGAAAAACGCTATCTTGGTCCACGATGAATCTCGTGCACCGGACCAGGTCGGGTGGTCTTCGGTGGCTCGCCGTTCGAGCCCTTCGCCTTCGCGCGGCATTCGCGCTCGTTTTTCTCCCGGCCGGCCTCGGATGCGGCGGTCAAGCGCCCTCCGGCGGTCCGTCGAACGCGAGTGACGGCAGCGCCGAGACGGGCTCGGACGCGAGCACGACTGGTGCAAACGACGCGGGTGCCGACGTCGCCGCCAACCCGGAGGCGGGCGCCGGCTCCGACGCGACCCTCGACGCAGGTCCGAGCCCGACCGTCGATGCGAACCTGAGCCTCGATGCGGAAGCGGGGCTCGCCCTCGACACGGGCATCGAGACCGGCGGGGGTTCGACGCTCGACGCGCACAGCTCGGAGGCGGCGGCGCCCCCTGGCGATGCGTCGGCCGACGCCCTTCCCGGCGTCTGCAATTTCTCGAATTGCCCGCTGGGCTGCTGCGATACGAGCGGCCATTGTCAATCGGGTTCGCCCTCGTTCTGCGGAACGGGCGGGTCCGCGTGCGCCACGTGCCCGTCCGGCACCGAGTGCCTCTACAACGAGGAGTGCGTTTGCACGGCGAACTCGTGCCCCTCGGGGTGCTGCGCCGCGCAGCCGGGTCGGCTCGCGCAACTCGCGCCGGACGCTGGGCCATTCTGCGTCGCCGGGACGTCGGACACCTCCTGCGGTCTCGCCGGCGCGGACTGCGCCGATTGCACGGGCCAAGGTCAAGGAGCTTCGTGCGTCGGGCAGAAGTGCGTGAGTCTGCCTTGGTGCACGTGTACGAGCGGTTGCTGCGACCCGCAAGGCCATTGCCACCCCGGCTCGCTCGACACCCAGTGCGGCGGGAGTAACAACTCAGGCAGCTATTGCGTCGATTGCACCACTTCTGGCTGGGTGTGCTCGCAGCAGATGTGCACCCCGCCGCCGGCGACAGCTTGCAACGCCACGACGTGCCCCACTGGCTGCTGCGACCAAAACGACCAGTGTCAGCCAGGGGCAAGCTCGCTCGCCTGCGGAAGCGCCGGCGCCAACTGTCAGGTTTGTCTGCCCGGTGGCGTTTGCGACAACCAGGAATGTGTCACGGCGGACGGCGGAGCGCTCTGCAATGGCAATAACTGCCACGGATGTTGCGACGCGACGGGGGTTTGCCGGTCCGGGGGAGACGTGACCGCGTGCGGCGTGAACGGCATCCTCTGCGCCGATTGCACGCATGTCGGTGGCCAGTGCAGCTACGGCCTATGCGCCGGGTTCGACGCGGCCAGCAGCTGCATGGAGTTTTGTATTGGCTGCTGCGACACGAGCGGCGTCTGTCATCCGGGGACAACCGACACCCAGTGTGGATTCCAGGCGTGCGCCGACTGCACCGCGACCAACCCGCCGTCGACTTGCAACGTCAACGCAGCCCCCCGCGCTTGCGCCAGCCTTCAGTGCCCCTTGCCCTATCCGAGTTGCCCAGCGCCGCTGCAAGAGCAAATCCCCGTTCGCCAGATGGTCTGTTCGACTACCGAGCTTCAAGCCGCAGCCACCGCGTGCGCCGACGGACCGAATTCCGCCGCATGCGCGGCGTTTGCCACGTCCGAGGGCAACACCAACGGCCCGTGCGCGCAGTGTTTGCAGAACTTCGAAGTCAGCTTCGCGGACGAGACCGGAATCCTCTATTGCGCCGCGCCTTACGTCGACGCGGCGTGCAATCACAGCAGCGCGTGCTTGAACGACTGTCTCGCGACGACCTGCTACGAATGTGCTGATCCCGTGTCGCTCGCGCAATGCCAAACCCAGGCGCAGACCGGGGCTTGCGCGGCCTACTTTCACGACGCGTGTATCGCACAGGCCCTCAACGGGGCGGGTGCCGTATGCAACCCCGCGAGCTACGCGACGTTCGGCGCTTGGCTGCAGGCGGTGGGAAGCGCGTACTGCGGTCCGTGAGCACGGCGCCGGCGCCCGCCCGGACGGTTCTTCGCGCGGCAGCAGGGGTGGAGCAACCCGAGCGGGTCCCGGGGCCGACATCGGCCTTCTTCGCCGCGCCCAAAGTCGCAAGAAGTAGCGCATGTCGGCAGAATGCTCGCGAGTCCGAGCGTGGCCAAAAAAGGTACGCAACGTACCTGTCTTCGCGTATTCATCTCTCCGGGAGCTCTTCCCTCAATCCGAGCGGGCGCAAGCGCGCGAGGAGAGCGGTCGCGCGCCCATGGGATTTCGATGAGAAAGCGTGTCTTCATCACCGGCATCGGTGCGGCCACACCCCTCGGCTGCGGTGTCGAACGCTTTTGGCAACGCTTGTGCGCCGGTGAATCCGGAGTCCGCCGACTCGACGGCGTGTCCGCGCTCGAGGGACACGAATCCCACCTGCATGTCGGAGCGCCGATTGCCGATTTCGAACC
>JBAULD010000435.1:0-1518 GCA_049578005.1 Polyangiaceae bacterium | reverse complement strand
AGGACGTAGACCACGTAGACGAACTGTTCCCGCTCGCGCGCCCGCTTGCGGACGATTTCCATCGCTTCCGCGACGTGCATGCGCGGCGAGACCACGACGAAGTCCGTCGTCATCAAGTGGCCGGCGCTTCGCTCGGGCCACTTTTCGATGTCGCGGACCTCCTGGGCCGCCTCCGGGTCGACTTTTCGCAGGGCCTCGAACACCTGGTCGCCCACCGCTTCGGGGAGGGCGTTGAACAAGTCGGCGCGGTCGTCCGCGGCCATTTCGCTCGCGATTTGGGCGATCGACTCCGGGGGCATTTGCTCGACGAGCTCGCCCTGCTCGTGCTCGTCGAGGCGCTCGAAGATCGGCGCCGCGTCCTCGGCCGGTAGCCGCGCGAGGAGCGCGCCGGCTTCGTCCGGGTCGAGGTCTCCGATGAGGTCTGCGAGATCTTCCGGGTGGATCTCGTCGAGGAGCTCGCGGATTTGATCGGGATCCTCTTTGAGGATCTGCTTGATGTCGGGACTGAGCAGGCTCGCGAGACGCATGCGCGCCGCGGAGACTAGTGCCGCTCGCCAACGGTTGCACCGTAATTGGACCGCGAGCTGCACTCGAAAAGCCGCGGGAACGATTTTCGTACGGGACCGCACGGTCTTCGTCCTCGGGAAGCGGATCTCCGACGACTCCGACGACTCTGACGATCCGACGACTCTGACGAGTGGAGGGCCGCGGCGTTCACCGCCCGCTTGCGCCTTCAATCTCCGCGCGCGTAGACTCGCGCGGCTCATGCTTTCTACTCGGGCGCGCTCGCTCGTGGCAGGCGTCGTCGTCGTTGCGGTGCTCAGTGCGGCGGCGTGGGTCCGAGCCTCGCGACCTCGCCCGGTCGAATCACCCGAGCGGGCGTTTCTGCCGCCCGACGCGGTTCCAAACCCGCCGCCCGCTGACTCCTCGTTTCCACCGGCACCCGCCGCTTCATCATCCGGCGCGCCGAGCGGCGGCGCGGCGCCGGCGGGGCTCGAGTCCGAAGAGGCGCTCATGATCCGTCTGCGAAGGGCGGAGCCCGCCGCCGTTTTGCCCCTCGCCCGGGAAATGGCGCGCAAATATCCCAACGGCCCCCTCGCCGACGAGCGGGACGCACGGGTCGTCGATGCGCTGCTCGCCGTCGGCCAACTGCACGAAGCCCACTACCGCGCCCAAGTCTTCGTCCAGCACCACCCGGGGAGCCCCTTCGCTCAGCACGTGATGAACCTCATGGGCGTTCACCCTCGCCCCCCCGGAGTCGTCCCCGAGCTTCCGGACGAAGACAAGGAACATTGACATGAGACCGTTCAGTTTCGGTTGGTGGAGCGCCCTCGCCGTGTTCGCGGGCGCTTGTTCCAGCGGAGGTTCTGCGCAAACCGAGGTGCCCGGAATGGATGGGAGTTCCGGCACGGGCGGGAGTTCCTCGAGCGGCGCGACTTCGACCGGGTCTTCGTCGGGGGGCGTGGTTTCGACGGGGTCTTCGTCGGGCGGAGCGACGTCGTCGAACGGGGGGAGCAG
>JBAULD010000434.1:0-4478 GCA_049578005.1 Polyangiaceae bacterium | reverse complement strand
CACCGATCCGTCGCGCGCGTCCCTTCGATTCCTGCGCCGTTCGCTTCCTCTGGTGGCGAGCTTCGCGCTCGGCGGAGGGGTCGTCGCGGTTGCGCTGCACCGCGCGCCCGAGGCGAAGAGCTTCGTGGAGCCGGGCGTCCGTTCCTTCGTCGGGCCGTCGCCCGCCGATTCTCTCACAGGATCGTCGGCGGAAGCCGAGGACGTCGCCGCCTTGCCCACGTCGGGGACAGCCCCTTCGAATCCCCGGGAAGTGATGCCCTCCTTGGCGACCGCGTCGGTCGAGGCCAAGCCGCCGCCATCCCCGTCGCGAGACCAGCTGACCGCCGAACGACGGCTGCTCGACCTCGCTCGAGGGGCTCTCGAGCGCGAGGAGCCCCAGGCCGCACTCGACGCGACCTCGCAGCACGAGCGTTCGTACCCGAATGGCGCCCTCGTCCAGGAGCGAGAGGCGATGGCCATCCGGGCGCTCGTTCTTCTGCACCGAGCGTCGGAGGCACGGGTCCGGGCGGTCCGTTTTCGCGGTCGCTTTCCGCAGAGCCTTCTCTTGCCGACGATCGAGTCGATCGTCGGCGCGGGGCGAGTCCCGTGACAAAAGTGGAGAGCCAGCACCAAGTCCTCTGAAGAAGAGGCGCATATGATCGCGGCTCACGAAGGAAGAGGCGGGGCGGCGCTCGGCGGCGAGCTCACGAGCGACGGGCAGTACCGCTTGCTCGGCGGAGCCTCCGATAGCAGTCTCCTCGCGCTCGACTCGTTGCCCGCTGTGGTCGTGGACGGCGGAAGCGACGCGGGACCAAACTTCGACGGGACCTACCAGGTCATCGATGGCTCGGCGTCGTATGGCCCCGGCACGTACGGGCTTGAGCTCCGTCCGGCGAGCGGTGATCCTTTCCTCGGTCAGATCGTGGTGACCGACCGCCACGACAACTGCAATACCTCGAGCCGAACGCCAGCCCGCAGACGCTTTACCACGACCTACTACGGTCAAGTCATCGTGACTCAAAACCCGAGAGCGATGCTTCTCACGACCTTTCCCGATACCTCGTCGTATTCGATATTCTTCCCGCTTCCCTGACCTGCAGTCCGCGCGGGTCAGGTCCGCGGCGTGAGCGATTGCGGTTTGGGCATGATCCGGCGCATCAAGGGCGTCCAAGTGCCCGGACCTGCGTTGGCCCATGCTGCGGCCTCGAACTCGCGTCCGCGACGCCGGCCAGGAGAAAGCCCCCATGAAAGCCGTGTTCTACGAGACCTATGGAGACCGCACAGTAATGCAGCTCGGGGACCGACCCACCCCGACGGCCAATGCCCACGAGGTCCTCGTGCGCGTGCAGGCCGCGTCGATCAATCCGGTGGATGGCAAGGTGCGCCGGGGAGAGCTCAAGCTCATCGCCGGCGGGCACTTCCCCAAGCAGCCTGGCCTGGACTTCGCTGGCGAGGTCGTCGGCGTTGGCGACGGAGTCACCGAGGTCCGGGTCGGGGATGCCGTGTTCGGCTGCGCCAAGTCCATGAGCGAAGGCGCCCTGGCCGAGGTCGCGGTCGCGAACGTCGGTTCCATCGCCAAGCGCCCGCAGGGGCTAGACGTCCTCACGGCCGCCGCGGTGCCTGTCGTCGCGATGGGCGCGCTTCAGCCGCTGCGCGACATCGTGAAGGTGGCGCCGGGCGACTCGGTGCTCGTCAACGGGTGCACGGGAGGCGTCGGCCTCTTCGCGTTGCAGCTCGCCCGGCGGGCAGGCGCGCACGTGACCGGCGTATGCGGCACGGAGGGCCTGGGCCTGTCACACGAAATGGGCGCCGAAGAGGTCATCGACTTCCACACGAGCTCCGCGCTCGCGCGTGGCGGGCGTTACCGCGCCATCCTCGAGCTGAGCGGCCGCCTTGCGTTCGGCGACGCGCATCCGATCCTCGACGAACACGGCCTGTTCGTCGATTTCTCGCCAACTCCCGCGTCCCTCATAGGCAATACACTCGCCAACCCCTTCCGCACGCACAAGCACGTCTTCGCGATGACGTCGGCCAAGACCGCCGACCTCGATGAGGTGGCCCAGCTGCTCGTGCGAGGGGAGTTAAAGGCCCCGCCCGTGCGGGAGTATGCGCTCGATCAGTTCCAGGACGCCTTCGCGCTGGCGGAGAGTGGCAAGGTGATGGGCAAGGTGGTCGTAAGGGTCGCCTCGTCGCCTTGAGCGTCTCTCCAGGCGCTACCAGTCGCTGTCGTTGAGGCGCTACGGCCGCCGCTCACTCGATGGACGCCCGCTCCCTGGGCGGGACCGAGGGGATGTGCCGAAGGCCGACGGGGCAGTGCCCATTTGCTGCCGGAACTGCCGGACCATGTGCGCCTGATCGCAGAAGCCGCAGGCGGCCGCCACTTCGCCACCCGGGCGACCACGCGCGAGCATGGCACGTGCGCGGGCCACGCGAACGGTCATCAGGTACGTGTGCGGAGGTAACCCGAAAGCACGGCTGAATGCCCGAACGAGATGCTCCTGCGAGAGACCGGCGTGCCGCGCGAGATCATCGAGTGTCAAGGTCTCGTCGTAGCGATCTTCGATCAGCTCTCGTGCTCGCGCGAGCGATCGCTGGGGTGCGCCCCGCCGCGGGGGGGTTACGCCCACCGCATGCACGACGAGCGATTGGACCGCCTGAGCAAACGCCTCCTGCCGGGCAAGAGGGTCCGGCACGCGCTCGAGCACTGCGTGTAGACGCGAAAGCGCAGTGACGAGCGCAGGGTTCGCCAGCTGCAACTTGTCCAGAGCGGGTGGCCCGGAAATGCCGGCCTCGAGGGTGAGGTGTGCGAACCGGTCGGGATCGAACGTGGCCAGGTAGTAGCTCTCGGGCGCGTGCAGACGAAGCTGCACGTGCAGATCTCCGGGGTTGTACATCTGCGTGACGTCCGGGCGGTTCTCCGTGACGCGGCCGCGGACCTGCGCGACGCAGTTGATGGCTCCGCCGGGCGCTTGTGAGGTCGCCATGATTCGGTCCGCGATGACGCGCAGCGAGCTGCCCGGCGCCGACTGGATATGCCATTGCTCGAAGCCCGGTAGCTCGGGCCAGCGTCGCACCCGCAGCTGCACCAGGTCGTGGAGCTGGACGCGGCTCTCCTCGGAGGGCGAGGGCGCCGCCGTTGTCGAGGACTTTCGAACCACAGTCTTTCCGCTTCGCTGATTTCCAGTCCGCGCAGGGCGCCGACTACTTCCCCTCGAACCGCGGCTCGCGCTTCTGCATCCACGCCGACACGCCCTCCATGAAGTCGGCGCTACGGAGGAGCCGGAGCTGGCCCTCCCGCTCGCGCCGCAGGGCATCTTCGATGTTGCCCCAGCTCGCATAGATCGCCCGCTTGATCTCCGCGTGGGCGAGCGGAGGTCCTGTTTCGATCTCGCGCGCGACGTCGAGCGTGGCGCGGCGGAGCTCGTCGGGCTCTATCACCCGCGCAATCGCGCCGAGTCGATTCAACTCCGCCGCGCTCATCTTCTCCGAGAGCAGAATCGCTTGCATCGCGCGGGCCGTTCCGAGCAGTCGCGGAAGCCAAAACGTGCCGCCTCCGTCGGGCATGAGGCCGATGCGAACGAACTTCTCTTGCGCGTAGGCCCGCGTGGACGCGATGCGGAGGTCGCACGCGAAGGCCAGGTCCGCGCCGAAGCCCACCGCGGCGCCGTCCATCATCGCGATCGTGGGCTTTTCACAGCGCACGATGGCCTTGATCACGCCGTGGAAATCGTCGAGATAGCCGTCGAGGTGGTCCATCATTTGCGGATCGTCCGCCACGTTCTGGCGCAAGTCGGCTCCGGCGCAGAAGTGGTCCCCCGCCCCCGCAATCACGACGCAGCGGATGGCCCCGTCCCGGTTCGCGGCGTCGAGCGCCTCTGCCATTTGCCGGAGGACCGGCCGCGTCAGCGCGTTGCGTGCCTCGGGGCGGTGGATGACGATGACTCGTGTGGCACCGAGCGTCTCGAGCAGCACGACTTCGGCCATGACCAACGCTTCTAGCGCCGACCGCGGGAAACCTCACGTCCGCTTCCCTGCGACGAGCTCGAGAAATGCCCGTGACAGCGGATTCGGGCTCTTGGCGCCGGCGTCGAGTATTATCCACACTCACAACTTCTTTCAGGGCCGGCCACCAACTGCGGGGGGTCGGGGCGGGGGGGCGAGTGCCACGAAACACGGTGCGTGGAGCGGAGACGATCCGATGAGCCTTTTGAGTCGAGCCACACGTCGCAGTCTTCTTCCGGGCGCTGCCGCTCTTCTGGCGGCCGTCTTGGCCGGATGCTCCAGCGGCGGGTCGAGCAATGGTCAAGACGACAATGGCGGCTCTTCCGGCGGCGGAAACTCGGCGGGTAGCCAAGGGGCTAGCGGGGGAGCGGGGACGAGCGGCACGGGAGCGACGTCGGCTTCGAGCAGCGGTGCGTCGACGACGGGCACGAGCAGCGGTGCGTCGACGACGGGCTCGAGCAGCGGCGCGTCGACGACCGGCTCGAGCGGCGGTACGT
>JBAULD010000433.1:0-2074 GCA_049578005.1 Polyangiaceae bacterium | reverse complement strand
CCGAGATCCGAGTCGGAGTCCGAGATCCGAGTCGGAGTCCGAGATCCGAGTCGGAGCCCGAGATCCGAGTCGGAGTCCGAGATCCGACTCCGACGTCCGCCTCCGAATCGGACTCGGTCGCGGTGAGAATCCTGGGGCCGTGAGGGGCCATGGCTCGCAAGCCATGCCAAAAGCGCGCATTCGGCTACCTCACGCCAGCGCCCGACGCTCGATTTCCCGCTCCACCCCGCCTACTTTCGCAGCGCCGTGTAGTCTAGAGGGTGATCAACCCGTCGGCTGCCGCCGCCGGGTTGATCACGCAGCACGACGAGGGATCAATCCGCTCCTTCACGGTCGCGGTACTTCGTTGGCTGCCGCCGCCGGGTTGGTCACGCGGCACAACGAGCGACCTACTCGTCGCACGCTGCCGTGGCCGTGTCCGCGGTACAATGGTGGCGTTGAGTGACCAGGCCGACAATCGGGCGCAGGAGCGCGTAGGGACCGTCCTCAACGACAAGTGGACCCTCGAGCGCGTGCTCGGCATCGGCGGAATGGCCGCCGTCTACGCCGCTCGTCATCGAAATGGCGCCCGGGCCGCTGTGAAGGTGCTCCACGCGGATCTCTCGCGACACGCCGACGTCCGCGAACGCTTCCTTCGCGAGGGCTATGCCGCCAACAGGGTGGAGCATCCGGGCGTCGTCAAGGTCCTGGACGACGACGTCATCGTCTCCGGCCCCGACTCGGGAACGGCGTACCTCGTAATGGAGCTGCTCGAGGGCGAGTCGATGCAAGACCGTCTCGAACGCGCCCCGCCGATGGGAGAACGAGAATTTCTCGCCATCGCCGAGCGCGTTCTCGAAGTGCTCGATGCGGCGCATTCTCGCGGCGTCGTCCACCGCGATCTCAAACCGGAGAACCTCTTTCTCTTGGGGCCACAGGACGGAGCCGACGGCGAGGATCCCTCCAAGATTCGCGTCAAGATCCTCGACTTCGGGCTGGCGCGGCTCCTTCAAGGGCAGGCGATCACGACGTACGGGCTTGCGCTTGGAACTCCGTCGTTCATGTCGCCTGAACAAGCCGCAGGGCGGGTCGACGAAGTCGACGGCCGCACCGACCTATTTGCGCTCGCGGCTACCGGCTTCCGGCTCCGGACCGGGCGGCGCATCCAAGAGGGTGCGAACCCGGTCGAGCTCGTGACGAAGATGGCCAATGTGCCCGCGCCGCGCGTCCGCGCGCTCGCTCCCGAGGTCAGCGCACCCTTCGCGCGGGTCATCGATCGCGCCCTCGAGTTTCGTCGAGAAGACCGTTACGAAACCGCAACCGAGATGCTGCGCGACGTGCGCCGGGCGATCGCCGAGCTCGACGCGGGAACGACCGCGACGCAGGTCGCACTACCGGCGTTCCGCGACTTGCCGAGGCCCGAATCGACCATCGAGGCCAGCGAGTCGGACTTCGAGCGGTCGCTGTCCACGCTCGACACGGCGCGCCTGCCTCCAGCGCCCAACCCAAACGAGCCCGAGTCTCTCGCGGGGTCCATCGAGGCTCCAAGTCGCCGCCCGATCTGGATCGCGCTGGCCGCCGCGCTCCTTCTCGGTGGCGGTGCCGCCGCGTGGCTTCGGGCTCGCGGAGCCACCCCGACCGCGGAGACCCCGGGGCCTGACTCGCCGGTCGTTGCCGTGGTGGAGGGCGACTCTTCGGTGGCCACCCAGCCGGTACCTTCCCACCAACCTCGGGACGCCGGGACGGAGGCCGCCGCGGACGCCGCTCCGAGCGGAGCTGTGGCCAGTGCGTCGCACGCGCCGCCCGGCACTGCCGCTTTTCCCCCGCCGACTGCGGTGCGTCGCTCTCAGCCGCCGCCCGTCGGCTCGGGGAACGCTCGCAAGCCGCCGGCGATTCACCGCCAGGGAACCGCGACCCAGAAATCGGCAAAATAGGCTTCGCGGCTTTCTCGTCGCGGCGTTCGGTCAGTACGGGTTGCCCTCGTCGACGGACCTCTTGGGCCCCGCCGCGCGCGGTGCGGGTACGGCGAAAGGCCTTCGCAGTCCACCGGGCGCGTAAGGCACCGCCGTCGCGGTCGACGTCGCTGCGGTTGTGG
>JBAULD010000432.1:0-2926 GCA_049578005.1 Polyangiaceae bacterium | reverse complement strand
TCGCTTTCGAAAAGCTCGGCCCGGGTCACTTGCGCGGTCTGAAGATGCTGGCGGAGGAGGATCGCGCGGTCCTCGTGGTCGGGCATCCAGAGGACGTGCTTGGCCCGCTTGCCGCGCGCCTGGACGCCCTCGGCGCGGAGACGCGCCAGGACGGGAGCGAGCGCCGGCTCGATCGGGATTCGACGGGTCGTGCCTGTCTTGGTTCCCTTGCGAGCGCTTCCTCCCGCGTCGTCCCCGGATCGAGTCGGATGAACCGACGTTTGCCGTTGGCCTTCGTGATGCGCACCGGCCGGGATCGTCTTCGCTTCGTCGGCCCACTCGATCGAGCCGGTCGGTGGGCGACCACGCTTCGGGCGATGATTTGCGTCGTTGCTCATGATGGCCTGCAGTCTCCTAGTCCGAGCCCCGTTGACGCGGTGGGGGGGCCGCAAGGAGGCGCAGACCGCTGCGCTCCAGCAGGCCGTCAGCGTGCTCCAAAAGGGAGGGCGCCGCTTCGGCCGGGGCCGTGGCCGCACCGCGCGTCCTTCGCGAACGCGTCGCGTGCCACGCTTCCCGCGGGCAAACCCAAACCTTGCCCTCTTGGTGTGCCCCCGGGATCCTGTTGCTCCGGCAAAGCTCGGCGAAGCGGCGACGCGAAGTGCGCGGAGGGAGCCGCGTCGAGTCGTAGGTATCGGCGTCGGCGTCCAAGACCGGAACGTCCTTGGCCAGTTCACCGAGCGCTTCGGCGAGACCGCGCGCCGCAGCGGCGGCTTGGGCAAGATGCGCACGACTGTTCATTGGGTGCTCCTTGTCATGGCGTGTCGGGCTTGAGAGCGCGTGATCGAAGGCGATGCGGGCGCCGAGTGCGTCCGCCCAACGCCCCGTCAGGACGCCATAGAGCGACGCCGGTCGGCTACTGGGGAAAATCCCCATTTAGTTTGGAACGCGCGCCCTCGCCTGGTTGGCGAAACGCGAGCCAGTGTGGGGTTGCCAAGCTCGGGATCCAACGATCGAGTAAGAGCGAGGTCGCCTCCTCGCGAGTCATTAAAGGTTCGCGCCAGCCACACGCGGCAGACTTCGATGCAGGCCGGAGCAGTCTTCGGTGTCTGTCGGCGTGCGATCGGGGCTCCCTCCATCTGCTCAACAACCTTCTTCGATGGGGTCACGTGCGACTACGGCTCGGGATGGCACGGTCGCGAGTATCTCGGCAGTCGGATGTGGCGGTGGTCTTCGGGCTCAGCGGTTTTGAACATTCACAATCCGACGCCGGGCGCCCTTCGCGTCAATGTCGATTTCGAGGTTATGGCCCAAACGGCTCGGACCGTTACGCTACATATTCTGGACGCTCGGCAGGTGCTTTCTCTCGACCCGCATCGACGAACTCGAATACATTTCGACGCGATCGAGCTGCCGCCGGGCGATTGCCTCCTGGCACTGGACACGACAGAACCGCCATGGATCGAACCGGGTCCCCACGGACGCCCCTTAGCGTTCCTACTCCAAAACATGCAGATCACGGGGCACCCGAGCCGAGTGATGTTCAGCGCTCGTGTCCCGTCCCTGACTAAAGCTAATTGTGGTCTGCGCCGCAAACGCGTGCGCGCGCCGGACGCTCCGAGCAGGCAAACCGTCCAGGATGACGAGAGACTCGTCGCAAGGGCCGACGAACTCGAAAACGGGGCGATGGCGATCCTATTCGAGCACGAAGCCGGAGACGGCGAATACGGACAACGGCAGCCTCAAACGCACCGCGCCGGCTTCCGACCCGACCGGGGCGAACCTTATCCTTACTGTGCGGTCCAGGAAAAAGTTGTATCGTTGCCATTGGGAGAGTTGGGATCGTTGGCGCCTGTCCCAGTCATGGACTTTCCGTCAGGACTGACCGTCCCCACGAAGTCGGCTCTCAGGCCTATCGTATTACCGCCCACATCCACTGTTGTCATCACAACGCTGGATCCGTTGATCGTTCCGCTGACATTGCTCGTCTTGTGATTGGCCCAATTAATCATGCCGCTAAGCGTAGGGCCGCTTGCAGCAAGCGTAAGCGTGCCCGTATAGAGGCTGCAGGACTTGTATCCTCAGTTATTGTCCAGTCCCCAGAAACGAACGCGCCCGTGCTCGAGCCCCTGGCACAAGACCCGCAAATGGCAAGAAGGGCACAACCCACGAAAGCGGAGCGCATTTCACAGGTCCTCCTACGCGCAAAACGATAAGTTAGGGGGCCGGTGCGGTCAGCGTCAAGCTGAACGGATTGAAGGTCTCGAACCCAAGCGCCTGATGACCGGAGGCGCTCTGACAACGACGCGAGCGAAACCGGCCTACCGTCGGAGTCGCGGGTTCGGCCGAAGGGTGGACGGGACAGGTTAGCGCCGGTGGACGGGATTCGAGCACGACTGGACGGAGCGAAATCCAGGCGTGGGGAGGAGCGAAACGTGTCCGCAAAACCTCGCGTCCCGAACGTGTGAAGAGAACGAGTGATGCTCCGAGCTCGGCCCCGGCGACACGAGCGGATGGTATTCTTATGAGGGTGGAGGGTTTCGAGAGTGTGGCCGATCCGCCGCTTCCGTCGGGCGAGAGCGACACCGCGAACGACGGGCGCTGGATACGCGCGCGCCTGATCGCCGAACCCGATGGTACGCTCGGCACCGAGCCACGAGGTCGGTGACGCCACCGGCGGCCATGTGGAGCGCCGCGCCGGGTGGATCGGCGTCATACACCGCACACGATAAGGGCCACATGTACCGATAGGGAGGCGATTAATGAATTTGCACTCTAATGAGAATGGCCCGTGCAGACCAAGGCGAGCGATAGGATGCTGGGGCTCGACAGCAGTCTTGGCTTTCGTCGCGTTGGCAGCCAGCCTGGCCGCGTGCACTTCGTCCACGGGGGGAGATGGCACACTTGGGCCCGGTTGTTTGGCGTCCGCCAACGCGGACTGCTCTTCCTA
>JBAULD010000431.1:0-2341 GCA_049578005.1 Polyangiaceae bacterium | reverse complement strand
GTGCGCAGGCCGCGACGGAGGCTCTTCCGCGACGAATGTTTCCGGCGGACGTCCGCCGACTTCGATGGCGGGGGCCTCTGAGGCCTTGGTCGCCACGGACGGAGGCTGGGGCGCAATCTCGATGTTCGCGTCCGGGGCTCGCGTCTCGTCCTGCGCCGACGCCCGCGCCGGCACGAGCAGGAGGCAAAGCGCGAATACCCGCGTACGCACGTATCGACCATACAACACGGGGTCGATGAAGAGAATGTCACAAGAAGTCCTCGAGGCGGGCAGAAGTCTTCTTGATTACGATGTCGGAGTCTAGAGCCTGATGTTCCTAGCGGTCATTCTCTCCCGTCGACAGGGGCGTGCCGAGCCAACATCAAGAGTCGAGGGTGCGCAATGCGTTCGCTCCGACGAGGGCGTGCTCGACGACCGCCGGCAGCTCGTCGATGAGCAAGAGCTCCCAGTTTCCGGCTACACCGCCCCGAAATGCGAGGCCGTACCAGCCCGACCCGAGCGCCGTCAGCCGAGCAAAAGCCTCGTCGGTGTCCAGGCCGAGCAGCACGTGCCGCCCGGCCCCTCGCACCCAAACACGTGCGGACGTAAGGGTGCCAAGCGCGTCGCGGACGCGTTCGATGAGGGTGCGGCTCGAAATCGAATTGGTCGAAGTTTGGAGCATGCCTGCCTCCGCTCCCCGAGCGAGTACCAACTTCGGCAGCGCCTGGCCAAGTTCGGCGCGGCTCATTTCGTGAGCCCGCGCAAGCGGCAGGCGGCGGACTACTTGAGCAGCCAGCCCAAGAGCATGCGTTTGGTCGCGGCCCGGCCGACCGCCGCGATCGAGTCGACGAGGGGGATGCCCTTCGGACAGACTTCCACGCAATTCTGGGCTTTTCCGCACCCCTCGACGCCCCCCGCCCCCATGACTGCGTCGAGCCGCTCGTCCGCGTGCATCTTGCCGCTCGGATGAAGATTGTAGAGCCGCACAAGCTTATCGCAGCGGGGCCTATGAAATCGCTCGCTGCGTTGACCTGGGGGCACGCCTCGAGGCAGCAGCCGCAGGTCATGCATCGCGAGAGGGCATAGGCCGTCTCCTGATCCGACGGCGCTTGGCGGGGACCAGGTCCGAGCGCGTGTGACCCGTCGAGATCGATCCAAGCCTTCACGCGCTTGAGGTCTTCGAGCATCCTCGACCGGTCCACCACGAGATCGCGGACGACTGGGAACTTGGTCATCGGCTCGAGCGTGATCGCTTCCCCTTGCGGTGCGATTCGGTCGATCATGGCGCTGCACGACTGCCGCACGCGCCCGTTGACGATCATCGTACACGAGCCGCAAACCTCTTCGAGACAAACGCAATCCCACACGACCGGAGCGACCCTCTGGCCGGCCGCGGTGACCGGGTTGCGCTGGATCTCCATGAGCGCGCTGATGACGTTCATGTGAGGCTTCCACGCGAGGCTAAACTCTTGCCAGTAGCCCCCTTGTCCAGGGCCGTCTTGGCGCTTGACTTTCAGGTGCACGGTGCGCGCGTCGGGCATGCGTCGGCTTTCCTGCCTTAGGGTTTCGAAGCGGGATTGGCCAACGCCTGCGGCTCCTCCGCGGCTGCCCTTTGGGAGCTCCGTGTCCGCGGTGGTTCCGAGCCGCCGGCTGCCCCGCTGGCAGCCCCCGCGGTCTCGTATTTTCGCGGGCGCGGGCGCACCAGACTGACGTCGACGGCGTCCGTCACGTGCACCGACTGTCCAAGGAGCGCATAATCGAACTCGCGCACGTAGCGGACCGAATCCGGGCTGCCGTTCGACGCTTCTCGGTGAAAAGCAAGCGTCGTTCGCAGCCACTTCGCGTCGTCGCGTTGCGCGAACTCCGGCTTGAAATGTGCGCCTCGCGACTCGTCGCGATTGCGCGCTCCGAGCGCGATCACGCGCGCGAGCACGATCATGTTGTTGAGGTGCCGCACGAACTGGGCGCCCTGATTCATGCTGCCCCTCGTGCCGTCGGTCACGCCCACGCGGTGCGCGCGCTCGTCGATTTCTTCGATCTTCGCGAGCACTCGGTCGAGCAAACCGTTGTGCCTCTCGATCGTGCAATCGACCAGCATCGTTTGCGCGAGCTCTCCGTGTAACTCGTACGCGTTCTCTTCGCCGTCCATCGATACGATCGCCTGAAACTTCTTCTCTTCGCGCTTTTGCGCTCTATCGAAGAGCGACGACGGCAAGTCCCAAGCGCTCCTCGCGAGGTTCTTGCGGTAGGCGGCGATCGCGGGGCCAGCGATCATCCCGGCCCACAGACACGATAGAAGGGAGTTGGCGCCGAGGCGGTTCGCTCCGTGATATTGGTAGTCGACCTCGCCGGCCGCGTAGAG
>JBAULD010000430.1:0-5253 GCA_049578005.1 Polyangiaceae bacterium | reverse complement strand
CATTTTGATGGCGGGAGAGATCGAGGTTGCAAGTTGCGGCAGCAGCGACAAAACGCGCTCGTTCGTCTCGATGATGTTCGCGTCGGGCTGTTTGCGGACAATCAACAGGACCGCGCGGTCCTTGTCGGCCCAACCTGCCACCCGGTCGTTCTGCACGCTGTCGAAAACGTGCGCGACGTCGCCGAGCTGCGCCGTCGTTTGCCCATTTTGGGCGATGACGAGCGGCTTGTATCCGCGCGCCTCGAAGACCTGATCGTTCGCCCCAATCGTCGACGACTGGACCTTCCCGACGATAGTCCCCTTCGCCTCGTCGCTCGTCGTCGAGGAAAGCGCGTTGCGAACGTCGGCCGAGCTCACCCCCATGCCGGCGAGCGAGCTCGGGTCGAGCTGTACGCGGACGGCGGGCTGTTGTCCCCCGGCGACGGACACCTGCCCGACCCCGTGTACCTGCGAAATCTTCTGCGCGAGGATGTTGTTTGCCGCGTCGAATACTTGGGCCAGCGGCAGCGTATCGCTCGTCAGAGAAATGATGAGGGTCGGCGCGTCGGACGGATTGACCTTCCGGTAGGTCGGTTTGACCGGCAGCGTGGGCGGAAGCTCGCCACCTGCCGCCGCGATCGCCGCTTGCACGTCCCGCGCGGCCGTGTCTACGTTACGATCCAAATCGAACTGAAGCGTGATCGACGTCGACCCGAGTGTGCTCATCGACGTCATTTCGGTCAGTCCCGCGATGCGGCCGAAGCGCCGCTCGAGCGGAGTCGCGACCGACGACGCCATCGTCTCCGGACTGGCCCCCGGAAGACTGGCGCTGACCTGAAGCGTCGGGTATTCGACCCGAGGAAGCGGGGCGACGGGAAGCTGGAAGTACGCCGCTATTCCCGCGAGCATCACGGCCGCCGCCAAGAGAGACGTTGCGACAGGGCGGCGGATGAACGGGGCCGAGATGCTCATCCGCGCGTCTCCAAGCGAATCACGCGCATCACGCCGCCTCCGTGGCGATTGGTTCTCGGCCCGGCGAGCGCCTCAGCGAGCGGCCCAATCGATCCATGTAGAGATAGACGACCGGAGTCGTATAGAGCGTGAGAATCTGGGAGAAGATAAGGCCGCCCACGATGGTGATCCCGAGCGGGCGGCGCAGCTCCGAACCCATTCCGGTTCCGAGCGCGAGGGGAAGGCCTCCGAGCAGCGCGGCCAGCGTCGTCATCATGATGGGTCGAAACCGGAGCAGGCACGCCTGGTGGATGGCCTCCTCGGGGCTCATCTTCTGAGTTCGCTCCGCTTCCAGCGCGAAGTCGATCATCATGATCGCGTTCTTCTTGACGATCCCGATGAGCAGAATCACCCCGATGAGCGCGATCACGCCGAAGTCCGTCCGGCACGCGTAGAGTGCCAGAAGCGCGCCGACGCCCGCGGAGGGGAGCGTCGAGATGATCGTGATGGGGTGGATATAGCTCTCGTAGAGAACGCCGAGCACGATATAGACGGTCACGATCGCCGCGGCGATGAGCAGCGGCTCGCTCGCCAGCGAATCGTTGAAGGCTTGCGCCGTCCCCACGAAGGCCGAATGCACGCTCGCGGGCACCCCGATCCGCGACTGGGCTGCCTGGATGGCCTTTACCGCGTCGCCGAGCGACTCACCGTCCGCGAGGTTGAACGAAATGGTCACGGCCGGAAACTGGCCCTGGTGGTTTATCGCCAGCGGCGCCGTGGTGGTCGTGCGGTGCACCATCGCACTGAGCGGCGCGGGCTGACCGGTCGCCGATCGCACGAAGATGTTGTCCAGTGCGGCGGCGGTGCGCGCCATCTCCGGCTTTACCTCGAGGATGACTCGGTACAAGTTGAGCTGCGTGAAGATGATCGACACCTGGCGCTGCCCGAACGCGTCGTAGAGCGTGCTGTCGACCGCCTGCGGCGAGATGCCCAGCCGGGACGCCGTGTCCCGGTCGATCGTCAGCGACACCTGGAGGCCCGCGCTCTCTTCGTCGCTCGCGACCTCGCGCAGCGTGTGCTCCTTTTTCAGTTCCGCGAGGAGCCTGGGGGCCCAGGTCGCGAGCTCGCTCGGATCGGCGTCTTGCACGGTGTACTGGTACTGCGTGCGGCTCACGCGGCTGTCGATCTGCAGATCCTGCACCGACTGCATGAAAATCTGAATGCCGTCGACAGCCGCAACTCTCGGCTTGAGGCGCGCAATGATGTCTGCGGCGCTCGCCTTGCGCTGCTCGAGTGGTTTCAGCGTGATCGACATTCGTCCGCTGTTGGTCGTCGCATTCGTTCCGTCCGACCCGATGTATGACGCCACGGTCTGCACGTCGGGGTCGGCGAGGATCACATCGGCCAGGGCGCGCTGCAGCTCCATCATCCGAGGGAACGACACGTCGGGAGCGGCCTCCGACACGCCGAGGATCATCCCGGTATCCTGCTCGGGGAAGAAGCCCTTCGGTACCGCAAGCGCCATCGCCACCGTCGCCGCGAGCGTGCCGATGGTCACGACGAGCGTCGTGAACTTGTGACGCAAGACCACCCGCAGGCCCTTGTCGTAAAGGTCGATCGTGCTCTCGAACGCGCGCTCGGACCACCGGTAGAGCGCGCTGCGATCCTTCGTCTCCGGCGCTCGGCGCAATAGGTGCGCGCACATCATCGGGGTCAGCGTGAGCGATAGCGCGGCCGAGACCCCGATCGAGACGGCCAGCGTGACGGCGAACTCCCGAAACAAGCGCCCAATGAGGCCGCCCATGAAGAGAAGGGGGATGAGCACGGCCACGAGCGACACTGTGAGCGACACGATCGTGAAGCCGATCTGTCCGGCGCCCTTGAGCGCGGCCTGGAACGGGCTCTCGCCGGCCTCGATATACCGGGCGATGTTTTCGATCATGACGATCGCGTCGTCGACGACGAAGCCGGTCGCGACCGTCAGCGCCATGAGAGAGAGGTTGTTCAAACTGTAGCCGGCCAAGTACATGATCCCGAACGTCCCGATGAGCGACAGGGGCACGGCGACGCTCGGAATCAATGTCGCGCGAAGGTCGCGCAAGAAGACGAAGATGACCGCGACGACCAGACCGATCGTGATGACGAGCGTCCGCTCGACGTCCGCGACCGACGCGCGCACGGTCTCGGTGCGGTCACTGAGGACCTTCACGTCGATGCCTTGCGGCAGGGACGCTTGCAGCTGGGGGAGCAAGGCTTTCACGCGATCGGCGACCTGGATGACGTTGGCCCCCGGCTGGCGCTGCACGTTGAGAATGATCGCGCGCTTTTCGTTCGCCCATCCCGCGAGCTGGTCGTTTTCGACGCCGTCGACGACGTCGGCGATATCGGCCAAACGAATCGGCGACCCGTTCGCATAGGCAATGACCAAAGGCTTGAACCCGGATGCCTTGTACAGCTGGTCGTTGGTGGCGAGCGCGTAGTCTTGTCGCGGACCGTCGATATTTCCTTTGGGTTGATTGATGTTGGCGGCCACGAGCGCCGCGCGCACGTCCTCGAGCGTCAACCCGGCACCGGCGAGCGACTGGGGGTCCACCTGTACGCGTACGGCCGGCTTCTGGCCGCCGTTGATCGTCACGAGGCCGACCCCGGAAACCTGCGAGATCTTCTGAGCCAGGATCGAATCGGCAAAGTCGTCGACTTGATCGAGCGGAAGGACGTCGGACCCGATCGCGATCGTGAGAATCGGCTGGTCCGCGGGATTGCTCTTCGAGTACGTCGGAGGCGTCGGCAGCTCGGCGGGCAGAAGGCTCGACGCCGCGTTGATCGCTGCCTGCACGTCCTGCTGGGCCGCGTCGATGCTGCGGTCCAAATCGAACTGCAACGTCACCTGCGAGTAGCCGAAGCTCGAGACGCTCGTCATCTGCGTCAGCGAGGGCATCTGCCCGAATTGACGCTCGAGGGGGGTCGTGACCGCCGACGACATCGTCTCGGCGCTGCCCCCGGGCAGGTACGTCGACACGACGATGGTGGGATAATCCACCTGGGGAAGTGCCGACACGGGGAGCTGCGTGAAGGCGGCAAGCCCGACGAGAAGCAAGCCCACCATGAGCAGCGTCGTGGCGACGGGCCGCCGAATGAACGGCTCGGACACGCCGCCGCCCATCACGGCCTCTCGCCGGCGATGGCGCCCGGAGCTGTCGCCGACGGCGCGGCGTTGGGCGAGTCCGGCCTTGCGCTACCCGTCGGTTTGGTCGACACGCGCGCCCCCGGACGGAGCTGGGCCTGGCCGTCGGTGACCACTTGCTCGCCGGGAGCGAGGCCCTTGCTCAGGATGGCGTTCTCGCCCTGAATGGATTCGACGGTGACGGGCCGTACGACCGCGGTCGAGTCCTTTCCGACGACGTAGGCGAATGTTCCTTGAGGTCCGTGCTGCACGACGTTGGCCGGCACGACGACTGCGTTCTTTCGCGTTGCCAGACGCAAGCGCGCCTTGACGAACTGGTTGGGCCAAAGAAGGGCTTGCGGGTTCGGAAAGATCGCCTTCAGGCGAATCGTCGCCGTCGCCTGGTTGATTTCGTTGTCGATGACCGCCAGCTTTCCCTGTCCGATGGGCTTGTCGCCGTTTCGGCTGAGCGCCTCCACCATGAGCTCGCCGCCGGCCATCGCTTCGTGGACCGCACCGAGGTCGTCCTCGGGAAGGGTGAAAAATACAGCGATCGGATCGAGCTGCGTGACGACGACGAGGCCGGTCGCGTCGGCCGCGTGCACGATGTTGCCCGGGTCCACGATACGAACGCCGGTCACGCCTTCGATCGGTGAGACGATCCGGGCGTAGTCGAGGTTGAGTTTGGCGTTGTCTATCTGCGCTTGATCGGAGCGAATCTGAGCGTCGAGTTGGTCGACGCTCGATTGCTGATCGGTCATCTGCTGCACGGCGATGAGGTTCTGCTGGACGAGCGTCTTGTACCGATCGAGGTTGACGCGCGCGTTCTTCAGATTGGCGACATCGCGCGCATACGCGGCCTCCGCCGATTCGAGCTGAATCGCGAAGGGCCGCGGGTCGATCTGTGCGAGCAGATCTCCCTTTTTGACGTGTTGACCCTCGGTGAAGAGCACCCGGTCGAGCCGACCGTCCACCAGCGTCTTCACCGTCACGGTATAGAAGGCCGTTACGTTTCCCAGCCCTTCTAGCCAAATGGGGACGTCGCGCTGGGTCACCTGCGCCGTGAGCACGGCGGTAGGCCGGTTGCTGGCGGCACTGGCCGCCGCGGCGGCAGACTTCGCCGCGGCGCGCTGTCGCGCCGAGAACGTCCAGTATAGGCC
>JBAULD010000429.1:0-9175 GCA_049578005.1 Polyangiaceae bacterium | reverse complement strand
TCACCGAGGTCGCTCTGGTCTCGCCGGCGCAGGCTCAGGTCCAGCTCACGTCCACGGGATATGTCGTTCCGCAGGTCGAGGTCGATATTTCGTCGAAGCTCGTCGGTCGCGTCGAGAAGGCGAACATCCGCGAAGGCAGCAAGGTCAAAGCGGGGCAGATTTTGTTCGAGCTCGACGCGAGCGACCAGCGCGTTCTCGTGGCGAGCGCACAGGCGCGCGTGGCCGCCGCGCGCGCCCGTGCCGCGACCGCACGAGCCCAGCTCGCCGAGGTCGTCATCCAGCGCGATCGCGAAATGAGGCTCGCGGCGACCGGAGCGATCGCGTCGGCGACGGCCGACGACTTGGCCGCACGAGCCAAGTCGCTCGAGGAGCAGGTTCACGCCGCAGACGCAGACGTGGCGGCGTCGGCGGCCGAGGTCGTGGCCCAGTCGACCAACTTGACGAACACGACGATCCGCGCGCCGATCGACGGCACGGTCGTCATCAAGCCCCTGCAATCTGGTGACGTGGTCACGCCGGGCACGCCGATGGCCAAAATCGCGGATTTCGCCTCGATCGTCGTCGAGACCGACGTGCCCGAGGGCCGGCTGAACCTGGTCCGGACGGCCGCGCCGTGCGAGATCGTCCTCGACGCGTATCCCGACAAGCGCTGGCGCGGCGAGGTCGTCGAGACGAGCCCGCAGCTCAACCGCGCCAAGGCGTCGGCGACCGTGAAAGTCCGGTTCCTCGACCGGGACGACACTGTGCTTCCCGAAATGGCTGCGCGCGTATCGTTTCTCGACTCGCCGCTCGATCGGGCCAAGCTTGCCGAGCCGCCGAAGAAGATCGTACCGGCCGCGGCGGTGGCCGACCGGAGCGGCGCCAAAGTCGTCTTCGTGGTCGACTCGGGCGTGGTCCATATGGTCCCCGTGACCCTGGGCGGACCGTTCGCCGGCGGGTTCGAGCTCGTACAAGGACCGGCGTCGGGCACCAAGATCGTCAGCGATCCTCCCGCGACGCTCGGCGACGGACAAGCAGTCAAAGAGAGGAGTCCGGGATGACCGAGCTTGCGAGGGTGCCTCCCATCGTCACGCTGAGAGCGGTATCGAAGACGTACGAGCGGGGCGACGAGGCGGTGCGAGTGCTCGAGCAGCTGGACCTGGAGATTCCCAGCGGATCCTACGAGGCGCTCATGGGACCGTCGGGGTCGGGCAAGACGACGCTCCTCAATTTGATCGCGGGGCTCGATCGGCCCACGTCGGGAAGCATCGAAGTGGCCGGCAAGCGCCTGGACGGGATGGGTGAGGGTGCGCTCGCCAAGTGGCGCTCGAGCACGATCGGGTTCGTTTTTCAGTCGTTCAACTTGCTCCCGGTTCTCACCGCGCTCGAAAACGTCGAGCTGCCGCTTCTGCTCACCAACCTGGGCGCTGCGGACCGAAAGAAGCGCGCGCAGACGGCCCTGCGCGTCGTCGGGCTCGAGGACCGAATGCAGCACTACCCGCGGCAGCTCTCCGGTGGACAAGAGCAGCGCGTCGCGATCGCGCGTGCGATCGTCAACGATCCCACCATCATCGTGGCCGACGAGCCCACGGGAGACCTCGACCGCAAGAGCGCGGACGACGTCCTCGGCCTGCTCGGCAAACTGAACTCCGAGCTGGGCAAGACGATCTTGATGGTCACCCACGACCCGGCCGCGGCCGACCGCGCAAAGATCATCCGGCGACTCGACAAAGGCAGGCTCGCGTCGTGACCCTGACGTCGCTCGCCGTTCGCAATCTCGCGCGCAACAAGTTCCGCGTCATCCTCACGGTGTCGGGGGTCGCCGTGGCGATCCTCGCCTTCTTGCTCTTGCGAACGGTGACCTGGGCGTGGACCAACGCCGCCGAATGGGCGGCGAAAGATCGCGTGGTGACGCGCCACAAGGTGACGTTCGTGATGTCGCTGCCGAAGCGGTACGTCGAAGAGGTGCGCCAGGCGCCTCACGTGAAGCTCGTGACTTGGGCCAACTGGTTCGGCGCCAAGGACCCGAAGCACGAGCGAGAGTTCTTCGGAGCGCTCGCGGCGGATCCGGACACCTATTTCGACGTGTACGACGAGATGAAAGTCCCCCCCGAGCAGATGGCCACGTGGAAGCACGACCGCCAGGGCGCCATCGTCGGCGACGTACTCGCCAAGAAGCTCGGCTGGAAGGTCGGCGACAAGATTATCCTCCAGAGCGGCATTTACCCCGGCGACTGGCAGTTCAACATCGACGGCATCTACACGGCGACCGCCAAGTCCGTAGACCGTTCCACGTTCGTTTTTCGCTGGGACTACCTCAACGACTCGCTCCCCCCCGCGCGGCGGGACATGGTCGGCTGGATCGTCAGTCGCATCGACGATCCGACGCGGGTGGCCGACGTCGGCGTCGCTCTCGACAAGCGCTTCGACGACCGGGAAACGCCGACGCTCTCGCAAGACGAGCACAGCTTTCAGGGCTCGTTCATGGCGATGTTTTCGGCGGTCATCAAAGGGATGAATATCGTCTCCGGCGTCATTCTCGTCATCATGACGCTGATCCTCGGCAACACGATCGCCATGGGAGCTCGCGAACGAACGGGGGAGTACGGCGTTCTCCGGGCCATCGGATTTCTCCCCGTCCACGTCGCGATGTGGATCGTCGGCGAGGCGCTCCTCATGGGCGTGCTCGGCGGCCTGGTCGGACTCGGCCTCGCCTGGCCGTTCATCAATCTCGGCATCGGGCGCTTCATCGAAGAAAATCTTGGGTCGATGTTCCCCTATTTCCGTCTGGAGCCCCCCAACATGATCTTGGCTCTGGTCCTCGCGGCCCTTCTCGGGACGAGCGCCGCGGCGATCCCCGCCTGGCGAGCGTCGAGGCTGCACGTCATCGACGCGGTGCGCCGAGTGGCGTGAAAGGCTGCTGAAGCATGGTTCCGTTCCGGTACAACGTCCGTAGCCTCGCCGTGAGGAAGGCGACGACCGTCGCCACCGCGGCGGGCATCGCGCTCGTCGTCTTCGTCCTCGCGTCGTCGCTGATGCTCGCGGCGGGTATCAAGAAGACGCTCGGTTCGGCCGGAAAGCCCGAGAATGCCATCGTGCTTCGGATGGGCAGCGATGCGGAGCTCGGGAGCGTCGTCGAGGAGTCGAGCGTCCCGCTGATTCTCGCCGCCCCCGGGGTCGCGCACGACGAGCGCGGGCAGCCGCTCGGGAGCGGCGAGATCGTCGTCGTGGCCGCGATGGAAAAGCTCGGGACCTCCGGAATCACGAACGTGTCGGTCCGAGGCATTCCCGACGACGTGATGCGCTTTCGCCCCGAAACGCGCATCGTGGCGGGCAGGCCGGCGCGCCCCGGCAGCGACGAAGCCATCGTCGGCGCGCGCATTCGAGGGCGCATCAAGGGCCTCGACATCGGTCAGACCTTCGAGCTGAAGAAGAACCGGCCGGCGACGGTCGTGGGCGTCTTCGAGGCGGGTGGCTCGTCCTATGAGTCGGAAGTCTGGGTGGACCGCGAAGTGTTGCGGCAGGCATACCATCGGGAGGGCATCGTCTCGAGCGTGCGAGTTCGGCTGGAGTCGCCGTCGAAGTTCGACGGATTCCGAGCGGGCGTCGAAAACGACAAGCGACTCGGACTCCAGGCGCTCCGCGAGACCGCGTTCTACGAAAAGCAGTCCGAAGGTGTGGCGATCTTCATCGGAGCCCTCGGCACCATCGTTTCGATCTTCTTCGCCGTAGGGGCGATGATCGGAGCGATGATCACGATGTACGCGGCGGTCGCCAATCGACAGCGCGAGATCGGCATGCTCCGCGCCATTGGCTTCTCGCGCGCGAGCATTCTGGGGTCCTTCGTGTTCGAGTCGGTGCTGCTCGCGGTCCTCGGCGGGGCCGTCGGGGCGTTCGCCGCGCTCGGAATGGGATTCGTTCGCTTCTCGATGGTCAACTTTGCGAGTTGGTCCGAGATCGTGTTTTCGTTCGAGCCGACGCCGAGCGTGATGACGACCGCGCTCGTGTCGGCCGGCGTAATGGGACTTCTCGGCGGCCTCTTCCCGGCTGTTCGCGCCGCTAGAACGTCGCCGTTGAAGGCGATCCGAGCGTAGAAGGCGCTAAACGGGAGACGCCTCGGACTTGCCTGGCTCGTCGCGCACCGTCCTCAGCGCTTGGGCAAACTCGCGCGCGTCCTGGTAACGGTCGAGCGGGCTCTGGGCCATGGCCTTCTCGATGACGGCGTACCAACCCGGCGCGATTTGCGGAGACGCCTTCAGGCGTTCGGCGTCGAATCGAACTGGCGTACCATCGCCCGTGCGAACGAGGCCGCTCGACGATTGGGCCGGGGGTGGCTCGCCGACGAGGGCCTCGTAGAGAACGGCGCCGAGCGCGAATACGTCGCTTCGACCGTCCACTTCGCCGCTTCCGATCTCCTGCTCGGGCGACATGTAGCCAGGGGTTCCGAGCGGGCCGCCGGTGTTCGTAATTCGCGTTTCTTCCCACTCGACGCGGGCAATCCCGAAATCGAGGAGCTTCACGCGCTCGACGCGCGGGTCGTCCCGGTCGGGGATCAGGTAAATGTTCGACGGCTTGACGTCGCGGTGCACGACGCCGGCGGCATGAACCGCGGCCAGCGCGTCGCAGACCTGCATCGCGATGGGCCATAGATCGGCCGTGGTGAGGCGCACCTTGGTGCGCAAGCGCGCCGCCAGCGACTCACCGTGGAGGAGCTCCATCACCAGATACGCGGTCCCGTCGGGCAGGCGGCCGTGATCGATGACCTCGACGACGTTGGGGTGCCATGCGAGGCCGAGCGCTTCGGCCTCGCGTCGGAGCCGATCGCTCGCCACGCCCTCGTGCGCTGCAGCGGCCCGCAGGAGCTTGATCGCGACCGGGAGCCCGTCGGCGATTCGGACCGCCTCGTAGATGACGCCGGTCGCTCCGGATCCCATGCGACGAACGATCCGGTACTGTCCCGCCGCCACGGTCCCTTCGAGCTGGCCCGGTACGTCCCGCTCGCGCATCTCGAGGAGCGACAAGTTGCGCTCGAGCGCGAGAACGCGAAGGGCCTGCGCTTGGGTCTCGGCGCGCCGCAATTGATCGCGGGCCCTCATCGCGCCGAGGAACCCACCGCCCGCGCCGGCGATCGCGACGAGGACGGCGTCGATCCACTTCGAAGCGGGAGCGGCAAGAAGGGAGCTTGCTCCAACGAGAGCTCCCACGACTGCGCCCAGGCCGGCGCTCGCGCTGGGCTCGGGCACAGACCACTCGACTTCGTACTCTTGAACGGACGCGGACGGGCGCGAACTGCTGTCGGGCTTCGCGCGCACGACGGCGCGGGACCATCCGAAGAGCGCAGGAACGGCCGCGAGCTCCGCGGAACGGGCGATGCGGAGCAGGCCATCTTCTTCCAGGGATGGATCGTGGGAAATGCTCACGCGACCGTGCCAGAAGTTCCGGCCTGTCGCGATCGTTTCCCACCGGGTCGTACGGCCGTATTCGCTGTCGGCGGCGTCGAGGCGCTCGAAGGCCCGAGCAGGCGAGGTCGCGCCGCGCAAGACGCGAACCCAGACGCCCAGCACATCGGGCTCGATGAGATACCGCGTCGCGCGCGGGATGGCATCCCGTAGTCCGAGTTCGGCGAAGGCGACGAGGGCATGGTGAAGGGCGGGGAGCGGGAGCATCCGCGTTTCGTCGTCGAGGTCATTGCGCACCATTCGAATCGCGCGCAGCCACGCGTCTGCCTCGGCCGTCCCTCTTTCGGCCGTGACCGTGCGCAAGAGCGCCTTGAGCATGGCGGTGCTCGCCTGGCCCGTCGGAAAACTACGGCGGCTCATGAGCAAGGGAAACGAGGACATCACTCGGTCGGGAACCAACCTACTCTCATGCTATCGCACTGTGCGAACGATGCATCGCCCGCTCGTCGGGGGACGGATACAGCGGGTGGCCCTGTCGGCCTTGGCCGGGCGCGAGGTCGCCATCTTTCAGGTGCGGGTCCCGCCGGGCCCAGATTCCCAGCGAGGCGAGAACGTCTTTCTCGTGTTGGCGGCGGGGATGGGGGTGGGTGTCGTCGACGCAGAAGGCCGGGCGACGTTGCGGGCCGCGCTTTCCGGCACCTCGTCGGCCGGACAGGCGCGGTGGCGGACGCAACTCGACGGGGGGCGCATCGTCGCGGTCGAAAAGCGGGCAGTCGGAGTGGCGCGCGAAGGGGAGATCTGGCGCGTCGGCGCAGAGAGTCCCGGGAGTCTGGTGCTGGCGGCAGTTCCTGTCGATTCCGCCTTCGGCGCCATGGAAGTCCAAGACCTCGCCGAGCAAGGGGTGCGCATCGTCGAAGCGCTCGTCCGCGCCGGGGTGGGCGGCTTGCGCGACGCGCTACGCCGCGCACTGGTCAAAGCCATCGCGCGGCTCGACCGGCGCGCGGCGGCCGTCCAGGGCGATCTCGGGCGAATCCAAGGCGCGGACTCGGACGCCGAACGGGCGCGGCTGTTCGTCGCTCAAGCCGCGCGAGCCCCTCGCGGTGCCACGAAGCTCGTGGCCATCGATTGGTCGAGCGGGGAGGGGAAACCCGTCGAAATCGCGCTCGACCCTGCACGCGGGGCACAAGAGCAGCTTGCCGCGCTGTTCAAGCGCGCACGGCGCCTGAAAGAGGGCGGACGGATCGCGGTCGAGCGCCTGGCCGACGCTCGAAAGGCGCGCTCTGCGCTGGCGTCGTTGGTGGACGTCATCGAGACCAGCCGAGACGCGGATCTCGATCGGCTCGCGGTCGAAGCTCGGGCCGCGGCCCCCCGCGACTTTCGCTTCGAGTCGTCCGGAGCTTCCCGCGCCGGACCCCGCAGCCGAGTCCAGGCACCGCACCCGCCCTATCGAACCTTCACGGGTATGTCGGGTGCGCGGATCTTCGTCGGGCGCGGTGCTGCCCACAACGATGCGCTCACGTTTCGGATCGCGAGCCCGCACCACCTGTGGCTCCACGCGAAGAATCGTTCGGGGGCCCACGTGGTCGTACCCCTCGAGAAGGGCCAGACGTGTCCGGCGGACGTGCTCGTCGAGGCAGCGCACCTGGCGGCACACTTCTCGGAGGCGCGTGAAGAGCTCCTCGTCGAAGTTCAGTACACACCGCGTCGCTATTTGCGAAAGCCCCGCGGCAGCGCCCCCGGGCTAGTCGTGGTGGACCGCGAGAACGTGATTGTCCTTCGCCGGGAAGATCCCTTGCTCCGCCGACTCTTGGAGCGCGAAACGTAAGGAGCTCACTCGCCCTCGTTGTCGACGAAGATCCGATTGGTGGACGACATTCCGTACACCCGAGTAAAGACGCCGTTGCCGTCCATATCGGCGTCGGCCTCGACGAAGTACCAGGGCGCGGTCATCGGCGTCGGGAAGAGCGCCTGACCGTTGACCGTCGCCGACGACACGCTCGCCGGTGGCGCCGAGGCATTGTTGGCCAGAAGGGAGTACCCGAACGCGAGCGGCGCGTTGGGCTGGATACTGAGCGCCGCCCAGCCGGTGCCCAAGGCGCACGTCGCACAGGCGCCGCCCCACGCCGTTTTGAACTTGCCCGGCGTGGCGGCTGGATAGTCGTTGCCGGGACCGAGGCCGGTGGACACGCTCAGATAGCCGCCATTCTCGTTGTAGAAGGAGGCTTCGGCGGTCCGGATGTTCGCCACCATCTCCTGCGCCTCGGCGACGTAAGCCGTGTGCACCCAGCGCCGATAGGCCAGCGTTGCGAGGAGCGCCAGCACGCCGACGATGGCCACGACGAGCATCGCCTCGATGAGCGTGAATGCGCGCGACGGACGACGCAGCCTCATCGAGAGCATGGTAGCGGAAACGTCGCTCGCTACACTAGCGTTGCGCGCGCATGCAGAGCTCCGGGCTTCTCGTGCGCCGCGCCATTGTAGGCACTTTCGCCACGTGTCTATTGGCCGTCGTGTCGACCTACAGCGGCTGCATCTGCGCGCCACGCATTCCACCGGAGGCGGAGCGGGACTTCGGCGAAACCAAAGCGCCGATACCGGACGCTCTGGGCTACCTTGCTCTCGCGCGCGCCGTCATCGACAAGACGAGCCGATCGGCCAACGCGCCGCCGGCGGCTCCTGGCCGTCGAGTGATGCTCGCGCTTTTTTCGCGCGCGCAAGCGTTCGTGGGAACCGCTGACGGCCCGACGCTCGCCGAGGCCGTGACCGGAGCCGCCGAATCCATCGTGGCCCAGGGCACCGCGGCCGGCGCAGCGGCGTTGGCCGACGGTCGACTCGAGCTCGATATACCGACTGGCGTCGACGGCGCCAGCATTGACGAAGACATGTCCGTGCCGCTCCCGCAGGTTGGCATCGAAGGCCTGCTGGTCGTTCGGGACGACGGAAAGACGGGGGTCGTCCTGCCCGGGGAGGTGGTGGAGCGAGCCATGTTCCATTCGAACAAACTCGACCACGTGGCCATCGACGCTCTCCTTTCGGCGCGAGCCGGCGTGCCCGAGCGCGATCTCGGTACGATGCGCGCCTACCGCTTCCGCGCGGACGTCCACGTCGAATCGACGAACCACGACGCTGCACTGCCGGTCTTGCGGGGGATGGTTCAACCGTCCGGAGAGGTCACCGTGGAAGCACTCCTCGCGGCGGTTCGTCGCGGGGCGGACTACCTCGCGCGGATTGTCGGCCGCCAGGGACGTTACGTGTATATGTATCACCCCGTCGGCGATCGCGACGATTCGGCGTACGGTTGGCTGCGTCACGCCGGGACGACATATGCCCTCTTCGAGGCGTACGAGGAGTTCGGAGCTCGGCCGCACCTGGAAAAAGGCGAGCTTGCCCTCCGGTATCTCGCGTCCCATTTGTCCCAAGATCCGGAGAGCGACGGCAAGTACGTGCTCGACACGCAAGACGAGGAACAACAGAAAGTGGGCGGCGCGGGCCTGGCACTCCTGGCCTTTGCAAAACACGCGACAGTCACGGGCAAACGCGACGACCTCGAGACGATGCGCTCGCTCGCGCGGTTCATCGTCAAACAGCAGTACCCGGACGGACATTTTCGATCGAACGCAGACCTCGAAAAGGAGACCGGCAAGAAGCTCAAACGCGAGCTTTGGTACTACCCCGGCGAAGCCGTGCTCGCGCTCATGCGTCTTTACGCCATCGAACCTCGGCAGGCATACCTCGACGCCGCGCGCAGAGGGGCCGACTGGATCGTCCGTGTGCGCGACGCTCATGTCTCCCGGGAC
>JBAULD010000428.1:0-9818 GCA_049578005.1 Polyangiaceae bacterium | reverse complement strand
CCTCGGGGGGACGACGCTCGTATGCCCGATGCACGAATGGACGTTCGATCTCGTGTCCGGAATGGCGCTTCAGGGCGCTTGCGGGATTCGCATCTATCCAATCCACGCGGACGGGGATGGAAACTTGGTGCTGGAAATGGAGGAGGACGGCGGACAGCCCGCGTGGCGCGTGACGAACTACCAAAAATACGGCGCCGCGGAGTGAGACCAGGCGGCTTGGGCGCACGATCGGCGCTGGATTACTTTCGAGGTCTCGCCCACGCGCCCCGCGTCGATGAGAGGGTTCACCAACTCTGACTCGTCGTCTACGCTCGACGAGCCGGTGCCGCCATCAGGAGCGGCCTTGCTGTCGCCATCAGTAGCGAGTCCGCAGGCACGTACCTTGCGAATGCGTGGCGCATCCGAAAGCTAGGCCTACTACCCATTCTCCTTTTTGTGAGCGTTTGCTCTGGCTGCGAGGCGCACGTCAAGAATGCCGCCGAAGCAGCATCGCGGGCGGCAGTGCCGATCACAGTGGCCGAGTCGCTCCGGTCCTTCGAGGACGCTGGCAATCGAGAGCGCCTCAGCCAAATCCTCGGTACGACCGAGATGCAGAGCGCGGTCCGGGAGACGGCGCGAGCGGCGGTGGAAGGCGCCGTAAGCAGCGTGAACGTCTCACCGGCGCAAAGGGCCGCGGTCGCGCGGGACGTGGACGCCGTCGTCGCGAGCGCGACCCGTGTGGCTCTCATGAACGCTTCGCGCGAGATCCCGCGGACTCTGGCGCCCGCCCTGGAGGAGTCGGCCGCGACGGTGCTCGAGTCGCCATGGCTGAAGCGGGCGGTCGATCGCTCGGTGGCGGACGCAACGCGCTCGGCGCTCCTCAGCTCCCGCGACGTCATCGAGCAGATCTACCAGGACGAGCACGGCCCCGACATCCTGGCGCCCGCGCGAAGGATTCTGATCGCTTGCTGCGCAGGCTTCTTCGTCCTCGGGCTCGCGGCCTCGGCGCTCGTGGCCTGGGGGCTTTATCTGCGGGGGAAGGCGCGCCGTCTGGCGGCTACTCGTTGACCGCCAGAAAGCTTCGCGACCGGATCAAGGTGTGGCGCGAGCGGCTCGCCATGACGACGTGGCGATTGGGCGGCGTGGCACGAGCGCTGGGGCTACGGTAAAACGACTTGGTCCTCCGCGTGGGTCCTTCGTGAAGCCGCAAGTTCTTATCGTCGACGACCACATCGATATGGCTGACACAATCGCCGACAATCTCGGCGACCGGGGTTTCTTTGCGACGGCGTGCGCATCGAGCGCCCAAGCGGCAAGAGAGCTCGAGGGAGACTCGATTGATGCGGTAGTCACGGACCTGCGAATGCCAGAGGTCGACGGAATGGGCCTACTGGCGATCTCGAGAAGGTTCGCCCCGGAGCGCCCGGTCATTGTCATGACGGCATATGGCGCGATCGAAACCGCGGTCGATGCCATTCGCCGGGGCGCATATCACTACTTGACCAAGCCCTTCGCAATCGACGAGCTCGCACTCTTTCTCGGGCGCGCTCTCGAAGATGCGGGCGTGAGGCGAGAGGCTCGGGCACTACGCGCGGCGCTGCGAGACGAACACGGTTTCGGGGCGTTGATCTCGGCGACCGCCGTGATGCGCGAGGTCTTCGACCTCGCGGCGCGCGTGGCGGATGCGGCCACGCCCGTGCTGCTCGTCGGTGAAACGGGCACCGGAAAGACGGCTCTCGCCCGAGCAATTCACGCGAGCAGCGTCCGAGCACGAGCGCCTTTCGTGGCCGTCAATTGCGCTGCGTTGCCGGAGGCTCTGCTCGAGAGCGAACTGTTCGGGCATGTCAAAGGCGCGTTCACGGGGGCGACGACGGCGGGCATCGGCCTCTTCGCCGAGGCCGATGGGGGCACACTTCTCCTCGATGAAGTTGGCGAAATGTCGCCGGCGCTTCAGGCCAAGGTGCTTCAAGTGCTCGAAGGTGGCGCCGTGCGGGCGGTGGGATCGAGCAAGGAGCGGCACGTCGACGTGCGCGTCGTGGCCGCAACGCACCGGGACCTGCGGGAGGGCGTGCGCGCGGAGACGTTCCGCGAGGACCTGCTCTATCGACTCGACGTCGTAACGATCGAGATCCCGCCCTTGCGCCGGCGACGCGAAGACGTTCCCGTCTTGATCGAACACCTGCTCGCCAAGGCCAAGGCCGCTCACCCCCGCTCAGTCGTCGAGCGATTCACGCCGGAGGCGTTTGCCCGGCTCATGGACCACCCGTGGCCGGGGAACGTTCGTGAGCTTTCACACGCTGTCGAGCGGGCCGTCTTGCTTGGTCGCGAGCCGGAAGCTCGCTTGGGCGACCTTCCTCCGGCCGTGATCCACTCTCGCCCGTCGGGCGTGGCTGACGCCCCCTGGTCCGGCGAGGGGGCCGTCCGCCCCATTCGCGATGTGCAGCGGCGCTACGCCCTTTGGGCTTTCGAGCGATGCGGCGGCCACCGAGGGCGAACCGCCGAGGCGCTGGGAGTCGACGCCAAGACCCTCGCCAAGTGGCTGAACGGGGACCCTGACGACCTGGTTGATCCGCGAGGCATTGCCGCCGCGCGAAAGTGAAGGCGTCATCCTCTTCTCGGCGTCCGCCCAGGGAAAGCCCGATTCTCGCCGACGCGCTCATGTTCTGGGTCGACGAGCGTCCGAAAGTGTGGTTTGCAATGCTGGAGCGTTGTGGGTCTGGGGCCCCGGACGCCGCCTCCGGACGTTCAGGAAGGTGCAGTTAGGACGTGGCGCAGTACGATCCCCGACAGGTTGCCGGGGTGGCTTTGGGTGAAATTCTCGCGGGCAAGTACCGCGTGGAACGCGTCCTCGGAATCGGAGGCGTGGGCGCGGTCGTTGCGGCCCACGATATGCACTTAGACCAGACGGTCGCTCTCAAGCTTCTGCTGCCCGAGGCGCTCGCGAACGCGGACGCGGTGTCGCGTTTTGCCCGGGAGGCACGCGCGGCGGTGAAGATCCGGAGCGAACACGTTGCTCGCGTGTTGGACGTGAGCACGCTCCCGAACGGGGCCCCGTACATTGTCATGGAGTACCTCGAAGGCGGGGACCTGGCCCAGTGGCTGGCGGAGCGTGGTCCGTTACCGGTCGAGCTAGCGGTCGAGTTCATCCTTCACGCCGCCCTCGCGGTAGCCGAGGCGCACGCGCTCGGTATCGTCCACCGGGATCTGAAGCCTGCGAACCTATTCTGCGTCCGCCGCTCGGACGGGCAGCTCTCGATCAAGGTCTTGGACTTCGGCATCTCGAAGATCACTGGTCGCGAGGGCTCGGCGCCGGACGACCCAACGCATCCAGGGCACGGCGTAACTCAGGAGTCCGCGGTGATGGGGTCGCCTCATTACATGTCGCCCGAACAGATGCGCTCATCCAAAGACGTCGACGGGCAGACAGATATCTGGGCGCTCGGCGTGACGCTCTTCGAGCTACTGACGGGACGCCCGCCCTTCCAGGCCACCTCGCTCACCGAGCTGGCCATCATGATTGCAAACGAACCCGAGCCCGGCCTGAGGAGCTTCCTGCCCGACGCACCGATCGGTCTGGAGACGGTCATCGCCCGCTGTCTGAAGAAGGATCGTCACGAGCGCTACGGCAACGTGGCCGAATTCGCGCTCGCGCTACAGCCTTTCGCTCCGAAGCGGGCCAAGGCCTCCGTCGAGCGTATCTCCGGGGTCATTCAAGCGGCGGGCCTTTCGATGAGCGCGCTGGCAATGCCGCTCTCTCCGCCGGGTCCGCGACTGCACGCTGTGGCGGAATCGGTCCCGCCCGTAGGGACAACCGCCCCGGCCAAGAAGAGGCGTGGACGTTCGTGGCGGCCGTCTTTCGTCGCGGCGGGCGTGGGCGCAGCGTTGCTTGGCTTGCTGGTCATCCCAGGTTGGCTCAGACTCCGCCCCGAACGTGCCGCGATTGTGCCGGTGGACACGTCGCCCGCCTCCCGGCCGCCCGTCGATCCCCTGGAACGGCAAGACGCCGAACTTCCGGAGGCCGTGCCGATAGAGACTCTGCCCCCCGCTCCACCGACGTGGCCCCCAGAGCAGAACGCTCCGTCTGCCCCGTCGAAGAGGAGTCCACCCGTCGGCGACGCGGCCATCATCGCTCCCAGCGCACCGGCGACCCCGGCGCGGACGGCCCCCTCGGCCTCGGCTCCCGCTAAAGCGACGCCTGCAGCCGCGAATTGCACCCCACCGTGGTACTTTGACGCGCACGGCAACCGGCTCTTCAAGAAGGAATGTCTTTGAGACCGCGAAGAAGTCGCTTGTTCCTGGCGGTGCCGATCGCAGCCTTCTGCGCGTTCGGGGCAGCGCCCGTGCGGGCCGATGCAACCATCACGAAGGACCAGTGCGTCGACGCGAACGGCGACGGGCAAGAACTTCGACGCGAAGGCAAGTTTTCGGCTGCGAAAGAGAAGCTTCTCCTCTGCGCGAACCCGTCTTGTCCCGCGCTCGTCCGTGACGACTGCACTCGCCGGCTCGACGAGCTCGAGAAGACTCAGCCCACGATCGTCTTCGAGGTCAAGGACCCATCGGGAACGGACGTGAGTGCGGTCAAGGTCACTGTCGACCGTAAGCCTCTGACCGACGTCGTCGACGGCACGGCGCTGCGGGTCGATGCAGGACTGCACGCGTTTGCGTTCGAGATCGCCGGGCAGTCGCCGGTCACGCGAGTCCTCGTCATCACGGAAGGCGTGAAGGGGCGTCGCGAGGTGGTGAAAATGGCTGCCGCCGGCGCGGCCCCGGTGACGGCGAACGCTGAATCCCAGGCGACGCCCCCGATCGCTTACGAAGAGGTCGCGCCTGTCGCTCCAGCCGCGTCGAATACCGAGCGGCCCGCTGCGACCGGAGCCATGGGGACGCAGAAGTTGCTGGGGTTGGTGACGGGTGGTGTCGGCTTGGCGGGCGTCGCGCTCGGCGGCGTGTTCGGGCTGTTGACGATCTCGGAGAAGAGCAATCAGCAAAATGATTGCCCGAACTCCACGTCTTGCACAAGCGACGGCCACGCGCGTGCCCTCGCAGACCACTCGAACGGCGTGACCGACGGCGCGATCTCGACCGCCGCGACCATCGCCGGGGGCGCGCTCTTGGTCGGCGGAGCCGTGCTCTTTTTCACGGGAGACAAGGCCAGGAGCCAAACCTCCGTCGCGGGGATGCTCGTTGCCCCACACGTTGGGCCCGGCGGTGGGGGAATGTTGCTCCGGGGGGTCTTCTGAGGCATGCGCCCGGCCTGGCTTTTCCTGGTCAGCCCTCTCGTCGCGGCCGGTTGCGCGAGCATCCTTGGGTTTCCCGATGTACCCGAGATTGGCGACGCCGGCCCTAGCAATGGGGCTTGCTGTGACGCGGGACCCGCATGCATTGGCCCCCCTTGTGAAGACACCACGGGCGACGTCTCCCAAACCGACGCCGCGCAGGTCGACGGTTCCGACGGGCCGTTTACGGTCGCGCCAATCGACGCACCGGCCGGAGAAGGCGGCGACGATTCCGAAACGGAAGCCGCCGGCGACGACACGGCAATCGACGAGCCAACCGGTGACGGCCGGTCGGTCGACATCGGCAACGCCGACGACGCATCGATCGAGTCCGGGGCGGATGCCGACGGACGTGCGCACGATGGGCCAGACAGCCCGCCCGACGAACCGGATGTCGCGCAAGAGGACAGCCTCGCGCTCGGCCTCGTGGCGCTCTACCACTTCGATGAAGCGAGCGGCACGACCTCGGCCGATTCGTCGGGCAACGGCCACACGGCGACGATGGTCGGCGGCGCGACGTTCTCGCCCGGGGTCAGCGGCAACGCGGCGACGCTCAGCGGCGCGAATCAATACGTGATGCTGCCCGAAGGAATCGTCAGCGCTTTGACGAACTTCTCGATCTCCGCCTGGATTTACCAAGACCGCGGCGCCGTGGGCTACGGCGATCGCCTCTTCGACTTCGGCACCGGAACCATGGTGAATATGTTCATCACGACCGACGGGGACGCGCTGCGTTATGCCGTTACGACGGGGGGTCACCCGACCGAAGAAAATCTGCTGACGAGCGGTACTCTCCCCCTCCAGAGCTGGCAGCACCTGGCGGTCACGCTCGCTGGCGCGACGGGCACACTTTACCGCAATGGGACCCCGGTCAAGACCGGGACGACGACGCTCGATCCGGCGGCCCTCGGCGTCACGACGCAAAACTGGATTGGGCGCTCGCAGTATGCCAATGACCATTACCTCGACGGCCTGGTCGACGAGTTTCGCATTTACAATCGGGCGCTCAGCGCCGCAGAGGTCATGGAGCTCTACGGACAGCGAAGGTAACGGCCGCCGATCGTGGTATGGGAGCCGAACTGCCCGATGCCTTCGAGACGCATCTGCGAGGAGCCACGGCGCGGTTTCCTTTCCGCATCGGCCGCTCGCCTCGACGTCTGCATCTGCGCCTTCGTTCTCATTTCGTGCGGCGCGCGAACCGGGCTCGACGTCGCGCCCAAGTCAGATCTCGGACCCAGCGTGGTGGGCTGCGCGGACGGCACGCGCGAGGGCTTCGTCGACATAGCCGCAAATCCGGCGATCGCGGGCTGCAGCGGTGGCTGGAGTGTTCCCGGCGTCATGCTCCAAGATCCCGGGATGGCTCCCAATTGCCCGACCGTTCCGACGTTCGACACGCTGTCGCCCGCCTGCGACCGCAGCGGGGGCAACGACGGCCCCAATCCGGATGGCCAAGGGTGCAATGTCGCCGACCTCTGCGCGGACGGTTGGCACGTGTGCACGAGCTCCGGAGACGTCGAAAGTCACGCGCCGACCGGCTGCGCGGGCGCGACGCTCGCGGCCGACCCCCCGCTCTTCTTCGTGAGCCGACAATCCTCCAATGGATGCTGCGTCTGCGCGTCGGGGACGCGCACCGATTCGGACTGCGACTCGCTCGAGTGTACGATGGACTGCGCGCAGACGGCGGACACCTCGAACGACGTGTTCGGCTGCGGCAACTTCGGCGAGCCGTCTGGCGGGACCGACCCATTCGTCGACTGCGGGCCGCTCGACAGGAGCACCTCCAACCAGTGCGCCTTCCTGCAGGGTTCAAGCTGGAGCTGCGATGACGACGGGTCGGGGTTATGCGAGGCCTTCGTGCTCGTCCATGGGGGCGCAGATTACGGAGGCGCGTTGTGCTGTCGAGACTGAGAACCCCGCGATCGTCCGCTCGTGCACCGACTCAATCCGCGCTTTCACGTCTTCGAGAGCGGATCGAGCTTTGTTCTCAGCCGTTCATTGCCAATGCGCAATCGACTCCACACGGCATCGAGAGGAATCTGCGTCACCGCGGCAATTTCGTCGACGGAATAGCCGAGCATGAACCGAAGCGCCATGGCCTCACCGATTGCCTCCGGGAGTTCGTCGAGCAGCTCCCGCAGGGTATCGCGCCGGCGCCGTGCCTCGACCTCGGCGCTCACCGGCGACTCGGGGGCGGCCGCATCGTGTCTGCGCTCTCGATCGGCCACACTGATTCGGTGATCATGCGTATGACGGCGTGATGCCAACGCGGCCACGACGGCCACGCGGCCGGCGACGTGCGAGACTGAGCATTCTCCCCCGAAAGTGCCCATTGACTCGACAAGGTGCATGAGAGCGCGCTCGGTGACCGCTTCGAAGTCGGCATGATTGGGTCCGAGCACCATGCGAACCGCGTCGAGAATGACGCTGCCGACTACCTCGACCAATCTTCGCGTGGCTTCCGCGTCCCCCCGGGCGACGGCCGCCGCGAGGCGCTCTCCATCGTCGCCCAGACCAACCCCCGACACGCCTTCGCCAATCTGGGGCGCTCCTCTCATCCCCATGGCCATATCATGCCCGTCAGGGGATCCAAAGATGGTGTCCCCTGCGACTGCCCGCGCGAATAGTCCGTGGTAAATGGCTAGGCACTGAGAAGCGCCTTCCAGGTTCACGTCAATTTTACAACGCGCGCAAATCACGTGGCCCCTTCGGCACAGGCGACGCGAAAGCGACCGCCGCCGTGCCGGAGAGATGACCCGCGCGGCCGGACAGGCGATTCGCGTTTGAAGAGCGAACCGTCGGCACGTCTAGACGTGCATCGGCCTGCGTGGTAACGCCCTCCCTTCATAATTCTTATGCTCGCGTGGCCGGTTCCTGAGCCCGGAGCAACACATAGCGTCCGCTCGTGATTGATTTAGGGCTCCAGACATCACAGCTAGGACGCGAGCAGCACTCCACGACGGTTCCCCTCGACGGGCTATCCGCCGGTCAGGTTCAAATGCGAGTAAATTCAAGTTCTCCGCAGACGCCGATGTGCCAGTCTCCAAATCGCTGTTTTTTGTGGCTGCTCGTTGTGCCAGTCCCCGAGAGGTTTCGATGACCCGTTCACACCGCGACACGTTCCAGCTCGTCCTCACCGTGGCGAGCGCCGCCATCGGTCTGGTATCGACGACGGTAGGCTGCACGCCTGCGACCCCCGATAGCCCAACCGCTCAGCCGGGAACCAGCGGGACGTCCTCGGGCGGCTCCGCTGCTTCCAGTGGCGGGTCCGCGGCAGCCGGTGGCTCGACCGGCACCGCCTCGAGTTCGGGCGGCTCGCCACTCGCAGGCGGATCCAGTTCTGGCGGCTCTCCGGTCGCAGGCGGCTCGAGCGGCAGCGCGGGGTCGGCAGGGGCGAACGGTGCCGAAGGAGCCGTCGGGGGCGGCGGCGGCTCCGATGCGGGCTCCGTCGGGTCCGGAGAGGCGCAAGACGCGGGCAACTCTGCCGCTTCCGCTGCGGACGGGGCCACCGGAACGACGGGTAACAGCTCAGGTGGCTCTGGCGGAGCCGAGGGTGGTTCGGGGCAGGCCGCAGACGCGGCGGTGGCTTCCGGGGACGGCGGATGCAATTGGATCCAAAACGCCGACGGCACCTGGGCCTTCGACCCGGCGTCGCCCGACAAAGTCGTACTCTTCGACGGCACGAGCCTCGACAATTGGCACAAGGAGAACGAGCCGACGACGCCCATTCAATGGACGCTGAACAACGACGGAACGATGACCGTGGTCCCCTCGGGAACGGGCGTCGCCACCCTGATCCAGAGCAATCAGAAATTCGACGATCTGTGCGTGCACGTCGAATACATGACGCCGATGTATCCATCGAGCGTGACGGGCCAGCAGCGCGGAAATAGCGGCGTCTATCTGAAGAGCGCTTACGAGATGCAAATCCTCGACTCGTACGGCGACCCGCCCGACATCAACACGTGCGGAGCCGTGTACAGCATCATGAAGCCGCTGGTGGTTGCCTGCCATATGCAGCTGATTTGGAATACGTACGAAATAGAATTCAAGTCATCGGTTTGGAACAATGCCAACCCGCCCGTCAAGACCCAGAACGCAGAATACGTCAAAGTTGCGCTCAACGGGCAGATCGTCCAACTGAACGTCCCGTTGAATCCGGCCGCTGGGTATACACCCGCCGGCATCCCCGACGCGCCCGGACCACAGCCTCTCGGTCTCCAAGACCACCTGTGTTACGTGAGCTTCCGGAACATCTGGGTGCGGACTCCCAATTACTGACGCACTCGCCTGGACTCGAGTGCGGCGCGTCCCCCTTTCTGCCCAGAGACTCCCATGCCGACAAATCCCATTGTCAAGTGCTCCATCGCCGCCGGTGTCGCGTGCTCGCTGTTCTCAATCGTCGGATGTCGGCAGAAGGAACAGCCCTCGGAGCCATCGAGCGGCTCGACCGCCGCGACCGCGCCGGCTCCGAAGAAGGTGCTCACCATCTGGTGGGCGCAGTGGGCTCCTGCCGACGGGCTGCAGGAGTTGGCAAGCGAGTTTGGTCGCACGGAGAACGCGGAC
>JBAULD010000427.1:0-4828 GCA_049578005.1 Polyangiaceae bacterium | reverse complement strand
CCCGGCCTCGTCGGCGGCCACTGCATCGGGGTCGACCCGTATTACTTGACCATGAAAGCGCAGCAGCTCGGCTATCAGCCCGAGGTGATTCTGGCGGGCCGCCGGATCAACAACAACATGGGCTCGTACGTCGCCGCTCGCGCCGTCAAGCTGCTCATCGACGCGGACATCACCGTGAAGAACGCGCGGGTCGGGGTGCTCGGTCTCTCGTTCAAGGAGGACTGCAACGACATCCGGAACAGCAAGGTGCCCGACATCTTGCGCGAGCTCCGGCAGTTTGGCATCGAGGCGCTGGTCCACGACCCGATTGCCAATCCGCACGAGGCGATGCGCGAGTACGGCACGAAGCTCGTAGCGATCGAGGAGTTGGGCGGTCTCGATGCTCTCATCCTCGCGGTGAGCCACAAGTGGTATTTGAACCTCGGACAGACACGCCTCCTTTCCATGGTACGGGATGGGGGCATCGTGCTCGACGTAAAGAGCGTCCTCGACCCGCTCCGCATCGATCGACCAGTCCGTTACTGGAGCTTGTAGCGCGCAGAGTGAGCTCGGCACGCCCGATCGCGTGCTATAGCCACGCGGGCCGTGACCTCGCGACCCATCCCCGGCTCTTCCTTGTCCGCCGCCTCGCCGGCGCCCCCTCGCAGCTTCATTCGGCGTCACGCCTTCGCTCTTGCGGCGTCGGTCGTCATCACGGGGGTGCTTTACTACACCATCCGTAAAGGCGGTCTGAAGTTCGTGCCAGAAGGGGGCGACTTCAAGAGCGTTCACTGGTGGCTTCTGCCGCTCTACGCACCGCTGTATTTCGCGATGGCCTGGTTTCGCAGCGTGCGTTGGCGCTTTCTCCTGCGCTCGATCGCGGAAGTCCCCAAGCGGCGCCTGTTCGCCGTCTCTTGCGTAGGGTTCGGGGCGATCCTGGTGCTGCCGTTCCGAATCGGCGAGATCGTTCGCCCGTACATGATCCGCACGAAGCCGAGTCAGCGTCGTGCCGGCTCGCGCGACATCACCCTGACCGCAGCGACCAGCTCGGTCGTCGCCGAGCGCATCATCGACGGCCTCTACTTGAGCATCGTGCTCGCGATGGCGCTCGTCTTCGTGCCCACCGTTCACCCGTTGCCCGATAGGGTCGTCGGGATCCCTGTGACCGTCGCACACGTGCGCTTGAGCGGCTACGCAATGCTGGGACTCTTCTGTGCTCTCTTCGCAACGACGGCGGTATTTTACTTCGCGCGTTCCTGGGCCCACCGCACGACCCTCGCCGTCTTCGGCAAAGTCTCCGTCAACCTCGCAAATAAGCTGGCCACGATACCGGAGAAGGCGGCAGACGGACTACACGTTTTCGGTCGGGCCAACGACGCACTCGGATTCTTCTTCGAAACCACCCTTTATTGGGGCTTCAACGTGCTCGGGATGTGGGGCCTCGCCTGGGCCTGCGGCGTCGCGCACGCCGATGGCTCTTCTCCCACGTTCGGCGAAGCCTGCGGGCTTATGGGTATGCTCGGCTGCGCCATCCTCATCCCCGGCCCTCCCGGGCTCCTCGGTGTTTTTCAGGCGGGCCTCTACGCGGGAATGACCATGTACTACCCGACGAACGTGGTGGTCGGGGCCGGCGCGGCCTACGTCTTCTTGCTCTACGCGCTCCAAGTGCTGCTTCAGCTGGGGTTCGCGATTTGGGGCCTCTACGACCAGGGCGAAGGGCGAGGCCTCCGCGGAGGACTGCAAGCGCTCGAAGAGGCCGAAGGGATTGTCCGCGCCCCGGCGGACGTCGCCTAGGGTAGAACGGTCTTTCGTTGCACCCGCGTGGGCGGGTGAAGGAAAGAGCGGTCACCCGGTGCTGGTACGGGTCGATGGGCGCGAGCTGAGCGAGAAGATGCGGCGGCGCTGCGGATGGAAAACTTGGCCCGCGCTCGTGCACTTCGATAAGCGCATGAGGCATGCTTGATAGACGAGCCTCAGGCGTCGCGCTTGCGGCGGCGCTCGCGTTCACGGCGGCCTTCGCGCAAGCGAAGTCGACCTACGAGTCGCCGTATGGCTACGAGCGCACGTGGAACGCAGCGGTGCGTTTGGTGCGGGTCGACAATGGCTGGAAGGTGACCGAAAAGGACGACGCTGGCGGGTACATCCTCTTCGAGTACAAGTCACCCGAGAGCGGAAAGGCCACGCCCGGGTCGATCGAGCTCGTACGGCGGCCCGACTCGGACGAACCGGTGACCGTACTGGCCCAGCTGCCGCAAATGCCTCACTATCATGAACAGGTGCTGCTCGACGCGCTCGCCGCCAAGATGCGCGGAGAATACGGCGACGCGCCCGCCCACAAGAAGCCCCAGGCCCCCCCGCCCGACGCCGGAGCCGACGGCGCCGAGAACTAAGGGGGCCTATCTCTCAACGATCGGCATCTCGCCGGGCTCGACGAGGTGAGGGGCTTCGCAGCATCGAAACCCAATCTGGTAGTACCGGAAATTCTCGTCGTGCGCTGTCGTCATGGGTCGGCACCGCGTGCGAACCGGTCCCCAGTAGCCTCCCTTGAGACCACTCCGAAACGGCTTTCCCGCCTGCGACTCATTGACCACCCACTCGTCGACGTTGCCGACCATGTCGCGTACGCCGTAAGGACTCACACATGTGTCGCGGGAACCGCTCGGCTCGCGCTGGTCGAGGCGAGCGAGCTCCTCACCTCGAGTCTTGGCGGCGAAGAGCTTGTCGGGGTGAGGCCAAATGTAAGGCTTGTCGATGTTGCACGCGCGGTCGTCGCGAACGTAGCCGTCCCCGTACGGGTAGGGCTTGCGCTCGGGACCCTCGCAAGCAAGCGTCCACTCCGTGTCCGAGCACAGCCGCTTGCCAATGCTCTCACAAGAGGCGCTCGCTTCGGTCCAGCTGGCCATGTACTGCGGCAACACGCCTACCTTGTTCGGCCATTCATACCGATCGACGCAGAAGTGCTTGTGTCGAGTCGGCACCGGGCATCTGCCGGCAGCAGCCGTGCGGTCGAACTGGGCGCACTGCAACATCGTTTCGGGATCGAGCCAGCGAAGACACGTTTGAGCAACGAATGGGCAATAGTCCCCTTCGACGGCGACCATGTCGGGAGGACATTCGTCGTCGCTCGGCGTAGCTTTGGGCGAGGCGACGGGTCGTACGAAACTACCGAAGAGCGTCGCCGTCCCGTCATTTGCGAGAAACGGCGGAGCCTCCTCGTGACGGGTCGTCGCTCCGGCCGCCAACAGCTCCAAACCGGGCGCCGCAACGCCGGGAAAGGACACCACTACCCGCCGGAGATCCGACTGCCCACTTCGCCCCGCGGCGCGCGAATGGGCGCTGACGGTGCCAACAGCGGTGACCGTGAGAAATCCTCCGAATACGACCAATGCCCGACTGCGACGCATGAAAATACCCGCCAAGTGCGTGCGTGAGACACGCGCAATCCCCTTCGGCCCCTTTCCTTCAGCGCCTCGGTTCGGCGCGTCAAAGGATGTCGGGGTCGTTCTTCTCTTTTCAATTGGCTCCGCATGGAGTCGCAATAAGCGAAAGCAAACCGTGCGCCGTCTAAGCGGTGTGCTCTCCGAGCACGCGACGCGCGAGCGAACAGACAAAAAAGCCGATGGGACCTCCCACCGACAGCCCTCGAACTGCGAGCGGACGCTGTGCCGTTGTGAGCGAAGTTTGCGGGCGCTGCGGCGAGGGCCGACTCCCCTGTCAGAGAAGCGACGTATGCATCAGCGCGAACAAAGGATGGCGAACGCCGCTTCGCGCGAAATGGATTCCTCCTGGGTGACCGCCTCGATCGCCGCTCCTTCCCTGAAGCAGCCACGCGTGCACGAGCCCAGGACTTCGTGTGTGCCGCAGTCGATGACGAATCCATTGGCGCAGCGGTAGAGCTGGCCTTCTTCGCATGTAGCCGCCGGCGTTCCAGACGCGTCCGCGTAGCGCCCGAGTGTCCAAGAAGCGCCTCCGCGGCCGGGCGGATCGGGCAAACACAATTGCCTGGCGGCTTGCGAACGGTCGATCACGACCTCGAGTCCGTCCGCCGCACAGCCGCGTGCGCAGTCTCCAAGACGATCCCACGGGCACGAACACGCCGTCTCTGGTCCGCGGCAGGGCTGGCCGATGTGCGCCAGCCGCGAAACCTCCAACGCTCCGTCGGTGCAGCGAGCGATGCCATCCGGACAGTCGATCCCGGCCATGGGGACATGTCCCGGTGCGCCCGCAATCGTCGAGCCCCCTGCCGCACGTCCGCGCAGCCAATCGCGCGCGCACCCGCGCTCGCATCCGAACGACCCGAGCGCGACAAGTAGGACGATCGGCGGAAGCCGCCGGACGAAACCAGCCCTGCGCAAGTTGCCTCGGGAGATCACAAAGCGGACCGCACTAGCCAGGCGGCGACTCGCTCCGCTCGCCCGTCGGTCAGCTCTCGATGAAGCTTTTGAGCTGCTTGCTGCGCGATGGGTGACGCAGCTTGCGCAAGGCCTTGGCCTCAATCTGCCTGATCCGTTCGCGCGTCACTTCGAAGTCTTGTCCCACCTCTTCCAGGGTGTGGTCGCTCTTCTCACCGATTCCAAACCGCATCCTCAGCACTTTTTCTTCACGCGGCGTCAACGTCTTGAGCACCTTGCGCGTCTGCTCGGCGAGGTTCATGTTGATAACGGCTTCGGCGGGCGACACGACGCTCTTGTCTTCGATGAAGTCGCCGAGGTGCGAGTCTTCCTCCTCGCCAATGGGAGTCTCGAGGCTGATCGGCTCCTTGGCGATCTTGAGCACCTTTCGGACTTTATCGAGAGGTAACTCCATCTTCTCGGCGATCTCCTCGGGGGTCGGCTCGCGGCCGTACTCT
>JBAULD010000426.1:0-3299 GCA_049578005.1 Polyangiaceae bacterium | reverse complement strand
GCGCCGTAGCGTGCGCGGCGCGGGGCGTGCGCTCGCTCGCTTCAATCGAACGGATGGATTTGCTTTGGGCCTTGCCCCCGCCCTCTTGGGCGCCGGTGTCCCCGACCGCCGTGAGGACGGGACGCTTTCGCCGCTTCGGCTTCGGGGCTTCGGCGGTCTCGCCACCGGCGACGGACGGCTCCGCAGGCGCCAGTTCTCGCGGTTCGCGGGGAGCGACCACACGCGGCGGTTCTTTCGCTTGCAAAGTCACTTCCGCCGGCACGTCGTCCGGCCAGACCATCGCGCGCCCATCGTCGCCGACCATCGCGAAGACGCTCGCCCAGGGCACGACGCAAAAGAATGGCTTGCGATCGAAACTCAAGGTGCACCCCATTCCCTCGTCGTCGACGCGAAGATCGAGGATGGGCAGCGCCATGTTCAAGCCCACTTGCAAGATGAGCTTCGGCTGCGTCTTGAACCGCGGAGGAACGATGACGGAAGCCGGACGGGGATCGAGATGCACGTACACGCTCGACCGCTCGAGAAACGCGAGCGCGACGTCTTTTTTGGCAGGCAATGGTTGCGTCGGAGACATCGCGGTCCTTCGTTGGTCAGCATTAGCGCGGACCCTCAGGGGGTGCAAAGTGCCGAGCCCCTTGTGAAATGTTACTACGGGTCCGTGCGACGGTTCGAGCACAGACTGCGGCTCTCGACACCTCCCGCCGCGTGCGTCGTTCCACCCGGCGTGTTCGATGCATTCGGATGGTGTGCGAGCGACGAACTCGAGTGGCGTCGGCCGCCGGAGCGTTGGGACGGCGCGACGCCGATTGACGGATCGGATCCGGCGAGGATGGTCTTCGTCCTGCATGCGGACGGCGCCGATCGGCCCGGTGCCTTCTTGCCCCGCGAGCTCGCGCGCTTGCACGCCATCGGGCTCGGACTGGGCGACGAAGACGCGCTCGCACCCTGGGCGATCGACGACGCCACGGACGGCCTTTACGCCCGGCGACTTCGCCCACGGGATGTCCTCTGGCTGGCCGCAGACAACTTGAACGCGCTTTTTTGGGGGCTGCACGACTGGGCGCACTTTCACAACCACGGACCGTTCGTGGAGGTTGCGTGGACGGAGCTCCAGTGCGACACCTCGGCGCTCGCTTGGCTTTGGATCAACCGCGATCGCGTCCCTCTTTCGGAGGCGGCGTGGGAGCGGGTGCGACGCGAAGTTGAAGCGCTCGCGCGAGGACGGTTTGCCGCGGAGGGAAAGACGCTGGCCGAGGGGGCGCTCGGCCGCGAGCGGGTTCAACGCTTGCTCGCGCGCATCAATCGGTCGTAAATCGCCGCGGGGAGCAGGCGGCCGAAAGACGTCGCGAGCACCAAAGGCCAGGGAAACGCGATCACGGCGGGCGCACCCTCGAGCTTGTGGACGATATGCCGTGCGGCCTTGTCCACCGGCCAGCAGAACGGCCTTGCGTGCTTTGCGTCGGCGATCATCGGCGTCGAGACGAAACCGGGCTGCACGTCGGTGACGCGGATGCCCGCGTCCGCCAAATCGATCCGGAGCGACTCGAGAAAGGTACTCAGAGCAGACTTGCTCGCGCTGTAAGCGGCCGACATCGGAAGCGCGCGGCGCCCGGCGAGGCTCGAAATCCCGACGAGATGACCTCGGCGGTGCGCGAGGAAGATGGGGATCGCAGCCACCAGAGTCGCGATCGCGCCGCGCACGTTGACGTCGAGGATGGCGGCCACGTCCGGCCATGTGAGCCGACTGCTATGACGCGACGTGCCGCGGCCCGCGTTCGCGATCACCATCTCGAGCCCTCCGAGGTCCCGATCGGCGCGGCCGAGCGCTTCAACGACTGCCTGGGCGTCGCACACATCGAGCGGGATACAGATAGCGCTGCCGCCGATGCCGCGGATCTCGTCAGCCAGGCTCTCGAGCTCGGGGACACGACGCGCACACAGAGCGACCTTCGCGCCGCCGCGGGCGTACTCGAGCGCGAGCGCACGGCCGATTCCGCTCGAGGCGCCCGTAATGAGGAGGGACTGAGGTCGCATGGGAGATACCGCTGTGCCAGGGAACCGCCGATGGATGCAAATTGCTGGGCGACGGCTGGTCGTAGGCGGCGGCCGCGCCGGTTGACGCCCCCGTCTGCGTCCCTATATTCGCCGTGAAAGGGGGCGATCGGTTTCGACGGAGACGGCGACCTCATAGCTGCGTACCGTGGCCCGCTGGCCCACGTAAAAACCCGCGGAACGATTGATTGCGAACGATAACGCGATCGCGCTCGCTGCCTAAAAAGCACTGAACGCCGTCCGACGGAAGGGTCCTCCAGCACCCTCCGAAGGGCGTAACCGAGCTGGATGGCCGAACGCCGGGTCACCGGGCGGGACGCGAGATGAAACAGGTGAATAGCTCCGGGGAGAGCCCGCCGGCAGGCGCGACTCGGAGCGATGCAAAGTGTCGGCTACGTACGTAGAGGCGTGAGCGAGACGTTTTCGGACCTGGGTTCGATTCCCAGCGCCTCCACCGTTTTTCTCGAAGGAAATGGGGTCTTGGCAAGATTCGTGGCAAGATCTTGATGCGGCTCGGGCGCTGCGGAAGCGGCGGCGCCCGGCGTGTTGCTTAGCGCCAAGACCGCTTCGCAGAGCGGCGCCCAGTCCCAATGCGTGTAGTGGTCGACGATGCTCCCCGCCGCGTTGTGGGTGACCCGCTCGACCACTTCCGCGCGAGCGCCGCCGCGACGCGCCAGGGTAATGAACGTGTGCCGCGTCGAGTGTAAGGAGCGGTTCTCCACGCCAGCCAGGGCGCACGCGCGGAGCCATAGCTTGTACGCGCTCGACCTCGTGTGCGGCTGGCCGTCCTTCGTGCGCGGGACGATGAAGTCATCTGCCGTTGGCTTTCGGCAGTAGTGAAACTCGAAGCCGTCGCGCCACCATGCGGCCAGCATGGCGGCTAGAGCGGGATGCACGGGGACCTTGCGAGCGTGCTCCCCTTCCCCGCGCTCGGTCTTGAGCGGTCGATCATCGTATTGGCTGGCGACCGTGAGACACGCGAGTGGCGCCGCATCGTTGTCGAGGTCGCGCCAACGTCGGCCGCACACTTCCCCTTCCCGCATGCCCGTGAAGAGCGCCAGTGCCGCGAACATGCCAGGAGCGCCGCCGCACGAAGTCAGCGCCGCAACCTCGGACCATGAGTAGGGCTGCCTCGTGCCTCGCTTGGCCGTCCGTCGCAGCATGCCGCGCGGCAGGACGCACGGGTCGACCGGGATCAATTCCGAGACGCGCGCCGCGTGTACGGCGGTCCGATAGAGTCCGTAGAG
>JBAULD010000425.1:0-4175 GCA_049578005.1 Polyangiaceae bacterium | reverse complement strand
CTTATTTTCAAGACTCGAGCGGCGACGCGCGCGCCTTCATCCCGATTTTGCAGCGGACGATCGGCGACCTCGAGACGATCGTCACGGCGAACGAGAAAGAAGCGACGATTCTCGAGAACAATCTCGTCAAAGAGCACCGGCCGCGCTTCAACGTCAAACTTCGCGACGACAAAGATTTCATTACGCTGCGGCTCGGCAGTCGGGGCGGCGTCGAGGCGGAGTGGCCGCGGCTGGAGGTCGTCCGCCGGCCGACGCCCGACGGCGCGAGGCATTTCGGCCCGTACCACTCGGCCACCGCGGCCCGCCGAACGCTCCATTTGGTCAACAAGCACTTCCAACTCCGCACGTGCAGCGACGTCGAGTTTGCGGGGCGAAAACGCCCGTGCCTCCAGCACCAGATCAAGCGCTGTCCGGCCCCGTGTGTGCTCCCGGTCGACCCCGTTTGGTACGCCGAGCAGGTCGATGCCGTCGCGAAGTTTCTCGAGGGACGCCACGACGAGCTGTCGCGCGAGCTCGAGGACCGAATGCGCAGGGCCGCGCGGGAGATGCGTTTCGAGCTCGCTGCGGTCTATCGCGATCAGCTGCGGGCGATCGAAAAGGTCCGCGAAGAGCAGCGCGTCGTGACGCTGGACGACATCGACCGCGACGTCGTCGGGCTCTATCGCGAAGGAGACCTCGTCGAAATCGCGCTGCTCCACGTGCGCGCCGGAAAGCTCGCCGACGTCGGGACGTACTCGATTCGACAGGCCGAGATCCCGGACGACGAGATCATCGCGGCGTTTCTCGCGCAGCACCACGGCGCGGCCCTCGCCGGTTCGCAGGAAGGCCCACCCAGAAAGGCGGACTCCGCGGAGGCCGGTCCGTCGGTGTCCGAAGAGGGAGCGGGCGTAGCGCTTCCGACGCTCGTGCCGGACGAGATCATTCTGCCCTGCGAACCGGAGGGGATCGAGGGCATCGCCGAGTGGTTGGCGGAGCGGGCGGGGCACAAGGTCGCGCTGCTCGCGCCCAAGCGCGGGCATCGGGTCGACCTCTTGGCGATGGCCAACGACAACGCGCGCCATTCGTTCATCGAAAAGCAGCGTCAGAGCGACGACGTGCGCGAGCGGTTGCGCGACCTGCAATCGCGCCTGCGGCTCGCGACGCTCCCGCGCCGGATCGAGTGCTGCGACATTTCCCACCTGGGCGGGAAAGACACGGTCGGCGCCGTCGTGGCGATGTTCGACGGGGAGCTCGACAAGAAGCGCTATCGCACGTTCACGGTGCGAGGCGAGGCCATGCCGTCGGCCGACCCAGGGCAACTGAACGACGACTACGGCGCGATGTATGAAGTGCTCGCGCGCCGCTTTCGAAGGGCGATCAAGGCGGCCGAGCTACCAGAGACGCTGGCGGAGCCGACCGAACCGGTCGACGGCGTGTCCGGCGAGGCGCCTGAAGGGGGACGAGGCTCGGGCGACGACGATGCCCCCGACCTCTTCGTGGTGGACGGGGGCCGGGGCCAACTCGCGGTCGCGCTGGCGGCCGCGCACGACCTCGGGCTACACGACCTCGCCATCGTCGCGCTAGCCAAAGAGCGCGAGACGATCCTGGGTGAGGCCCTCACCGACCGCGTGTATCTTCCGGGACAGAAGAATCCAATCCCACTCAAAAGTAGTACGACTTCGTTGTTCTTGCTCGCACGTCTTCGCGACGAAGCGCATCGCTTTTCGAATCGTGCGCGCATGCGGCTCGGAAAGAGGCGACGGATGCATTCGCCGATCGACGACGTGAAAGGCCTCGGGCCCAAAGCGAAGAAGGCCCTACTTCGGCATGTGGGGAATCTGGCGACGATTCGAGCCGCCGACGATGCGACCTTGCTGGCCGTGCCCGGCGTCACGCTGCGTCATGTCCGCGCGCTCCGCGCTTCCGGCCCTACGCCGTCCAAGCCCGTTGAAGTGGAGGTACCGACAACTGAGGAGCAGAAGCGCCAACGCAGTTGACATCCGAGCTTCTCAGAGGCCATCATTTTACGCAGACTTCCATAAGGACGGCGCTGGTACGAGATCTGCTCGGAGAAGCCGAGAGAAGCTGAGGAGAGGACGGCACACTGCGGCGACCCGGGGCCCGGGCTTCGGAACCCGGCGGACTCCCGTTCTTCGATGCGACCAACTTCTTCTTTCTCGAAACGTCATCTTGTCGTGGTAAGTCGTAATCGCGCAGATCTGCACATGAGGAGTAGCGAATCATGAATCGAATCTCGAACGGGCAGGCCGCGCTCTTGAGGGCCGCCGCCGTGTTCTCCGTTCTCGGTGCGGCGTGTCTCACACGCCCCGTGGAGACCTGGCAACCCGGACTGAAGACGACGTTCACGAGCGTCATCCACAGCCAAGCGGTCGACAAGCTCGATCTCCTCTTCATGATCGACAACTCCGCGTCGATGGGCGACAAGCAGGCGCTCCTCGCGCAGGCGGTGCCCGACATGATCAACCGCCTGGTGGCGCCCAACTGCATCGACGCGATGGGAAACCCCCTGGGGCCGTCCACTGGGGGACAGTGCGCGACCGGGAAGCTCGAGTTTCCGCCTGTCCACGACATGCATCTCGGCATCCTCACGTCGTCGCTAGGGGGACGGGGCGGGGCCCTGACGTGCGACCCGACGGCGACGAACCCCACGAACATGGCGATCAACGCCCACAACGACGACCAAGCCCACCTCATCAATCGTCAGGTGGTGGGCGGCATGGAGACGGCCGTCCCGAATGCCGGGTCGCCCCTCAATTTCCTCGCCTGGTACCCGAACGTTCCCCAAAACAGCTCGGGCAATAACCCGCCACCGCCCAACCCCGTGGTCGCCGAAACAATGGTCGGTGGGGCAGGGATGGCCGGAACGCTGATCGGCGATTTCACCTCGATGATCTCGGGCGTGCAGGAGCACGGCTGCGGTTTCGAGGCGCAGAACGAAGCTTGGTACCGCTTCCTGGTTCAACCCGATCCCTTCGCGTCGATTCAGATCGACTCGAAGTCGAACGCCGCGAGCGAGCAGGGCTACGACACAGTCATTCTTCAGCAGCGGAAGGCGTTCCTGAGGCCGGACTCGCTTCTCGCGATCATCGTCGTGACCGACGAGAACGAAGAAGTGGCCAATCCCCTCTCCGTCGGGGGGGAGGGCTACTTGTACGAAGGAAGCGGCTGGCCGAACTCCCCGAGCAACGGCGCCCCCGAGGGGACGCAGGAGTGCAAAGGCAACCCGCTCGATCCCAACTGCACCTCGTGTGCGTTCTCGAACGTCGTCATGGCCGCGAACTTCGCGACGGAATGCCCGGCCGATCCGCCGATGGGTACGGGCGGGTACCTCGACCCGACCGACGACGAGATCAACGTTCGTTACTTCCATCAGAAGCAGCGCTTCGGCGTCTTCTCCGGCTATCCGATCAGCCGGTATATCCGTGGTCTGACGGCGTCGACCGTGCCCGACCGGATGCACGAGGTGCAGCCGGGCAGCGGCAATTACGTCGGCGATCAGGATATGTATGCCAACTGCATCAATCCGATTTTCGCGACGAACTTGCCGACCGACGCCACCAACCCAGCCAATCTTTGCAACTTGACCCGCGGACCGCGAACGCCCGATCTCGTGTACTACGCGGCGATCGCGGGGGTGCCCCACGAGCTCCTGCAAGCGGCGCCGGGGAGCGCAGACTGTGCGGCGGGCATGAATCAGGCCGACTGTCCGCAAAAGAGCCAGCTCTCCGAGAACGACTGGCTCGCGATTACGGGCAAAGATCCGGAGAATTACGACTTCACCGGCGCCGATTTCCACATGATCGAGTCGGAGGACCCGAGAACGGGCGGGTTGCCTGCCGGTACTAACCCGTCGCTTTGCGCGCCCAATTCGATGGACACCTGCGACCCGATCAACGGTCGCGAGTGGGCCACGGCCAAAGCGGACTTGCAGTTCTCGTGCATCTTCAAGCTGGCAGCGCCGAAAGACTGCACGCAGCCGCAGTACCAAGGAGCGTGCGACTGCTACAACGGTCCGGGATCCATCAACCCGAACAACAAGCCGCTCTGCCAGATGACCGGCGGAGCGTATACGGCCACCCAAATCTACGGCAAAGCCTACCCGTCCGTTCGCGAGATGGAGATCGCACACGCGATGGCCGATCAAACGTCCGGAATCCAGGGCATCGCCTCCAGCC
>JBAULD010000424.1:0-24280 GCA_049578005.1 Polyangiaceae bacterium | reverse complement strand
TCGCGATGAAAGTGGCCGAAGCGCATCGCAAGATGCAGATCGCCGGGCGAGTGTTCATCGGTCGCGCTGCAGTGCTGACGCAGTCGCTCGTCAAACAGGCGATGTCGTTTGAACCCAGGCGAGTGATTGTGCCGACCGTGGCTGCGAAGCACCCGCAAGCTCGAAGGGCGCTGCTGGCGATTCAAAAGGCGTTCCGCGTTGCGTATCGGCGTGCGCTCAGTGCCTGGCAGGCGGGTCAGCGAGACAGCGTGTTTCCGTTCGGCACGTGGTGGATGCGAGTACATCACGGTGCCCAATGCGAGTTGCGGCCCGAGACCGGGTAGTCGGTCGACGAGCCTGTAGAAGAAAGATGGCGCACGCCGCTGGCTGGAGCGGGGTAGGCACATGCGCACGCGCGCCCAACTTCGTCCGGTCTTGTCGTCCCCAAAGGAAAATCGGCCGCGACCGACGACCACAGGCAGCGCGCAGGTTAACCTAACCTGGTTAACAGTCTGCAGTCGGCCCGAGTCTGCTTAGAAGTCACTTGGAGTTGCCCGGTAACCTAGTTTTATGCGGTGGGACGCGGAGTAACCTGGTTAGGCGGCGGGGGGAGGGGGGAAGGGCGGGACGGGCGACGTAATTCGACTTGGACCGGGGGGAGGGCGGGACGGGCGACCTATTCGACTGGACGGCCGAGCGAGTTGGGGGCACGACAGCGCAGCTCCCAAAAGCGACCCGAAACGCGACCGAATTGGCGACGAACTCACCGTCCCGAGGCCGGCCGCGCTCGAACCGTGCGCCGCGCTGTGGGTGCGCCCAAACCGAGCGTTCGAAGCGCACGACAAACCTCCGGGTCCTTGCACGGCCCGACGTTCCCACCGTGCGGCGGCCACGCGACGCTCCACGTGCCGTCCTCGACGTGCTCGAGAATCGCTCGGTCTCGCACGTCGGGCCCCCGCCATGAGGGCGGCGAGTGCAGCAGCCCCGACTCGCGCTCGGTCGTTCCGGGGGGACCAAACGGAAAGCGAATGGTCGGGGCCAGCCCCACGTGCTGGACGGCTGTGCCGTCGGGCAGCGCGTAGAGCAGCGTCGTCAGGCGCAGCGTTCCAGTGTGTGCGTCGTCGTCCAAGTACTCTTGAGCGCAGCCTTTTCCGAACGTCGTGGAGCCGACCGTAGGGCCTCGCCGGTAGGCCGCAAGCGCCCCGCCGATCATCTCGGCCGCGCTCGCGGTGTCGCCGTCTACGAGCGACGCCACAGGCCCGCGCCAACGGTCCACTGCCGGCGGCTCGGGCGCGCGGTCCGTCTCAATCGATCCGTCTCGGCGCTTCATCGGAAAGAGCGGCGCTCCGGGGATGAACAGGCCTAGCGCGTCGATGGCACCATCGGTAGACCCACCGCCGTTGCCACGCAGGTCGAGGACTACCCCAGCGATGACGCGTCCTTGCGATTCCCGTTGCCGCAACAGCGCGCGGGTCAAGGCTTCGCCAAGGTCGTCCCGCACGTCGTGAATCGCCACGACGACCGCATCGCCTTCGCCGTATTCCAAGCGTTCGACGGGCAGGTCGTCGCCCTCGTCCGCCGCGGCGGGAGTCTCCGAGTCGGCGCCATCGAGCCACGTCGTTACCGGGAGCTTTTCACCCGGGCGAAGAACGACGGCTTGGACGGCGGGCCGCGCGTCGCATGCGGCGAGCCCGAGTTGCTCGGTCTGTTCGAAGCTGAGACCGCCCGTCGCGACGCCGGCGAGCGAGAGGACGACGTCGCCGTCGGCGAGCGGCGGCTCGGCGCCGGACTCGATCTTGATGCCGAGCGCCGTTCGTTCGGACTTCTCCCACAAGCGTGACGGCGGGTGTGCCTCAAGGTCGACTTCATACACGCTCGACTCTTCGTCCATCGGTGCCCAGGCACCGTGTGGGTCGATCGTCGGGACGTAGGCCCGTACGGCGGACGCCAGTACCACTCGCCCCCATCCGTCGCTATCCAGGGCCGGAAAGTAGCGGTCCCTTGCACGTTCCACGTAGGGATGAACCGCGGGACCGAGGTCGCGCTCAATCGCGCCGATGCGACGCCCAAGCGTCGCGGCGAGCGCCCGCGCAGGCCTAGTGACCGTCGCGCCCTCGAACGCCGACGCCGATGCGGCCGTCTGGGGGTCCTCCGCATCTGAAACGCGGGCGAGGGCGTCGTCGAACACGGCGCGCAGTTCGTTCACCCAGGTTACGAGCTCCGCGCCGAGCGCACGCGCTGCAGCACAATTGCGAGAACCCTTTCCTTCCAAGTCGGAGAGGAGTTCGGTGGCATGGCGCGCAAAAGAAGCAGTTAGCGGAGTATCGGGTGCGACGCTCCAAAGGCCGTACGGATCGAGCCAGTCTGCTGTGGCCTCCGAAAAGGACCGCGCCTCGACCGAGTCGGGAGCATAGGCGAGCTGCGCCCGCGCTTGCGCGACGACTGCGCGCGCGGCCTCGCACGAGAGTGAGGGCGCTTGGCCCGAAGGGATGCGAAAGGCTCGGCTGCGCGAGTCATCGCCCGCGGATTGCGCGGCGCGGTCCTCCGACCGACCCTCTGCGGCCGACGGCGCCGGAGGCACTACGCCTGACGCGCGCGGCGAGTACGAGCGAGAGGCGCCGAGCAGAACGGTGCCAAGCGCAACCACGCCGAGCGCAAGCCACGCACTACGCCGGGCCATCCGGACCATGGATGCCAAAGCCTAGCAGGCGCCGGGCGCGGAGCCGCAGTTTGTCGCGGCCCTCTCGACCGAGACGTGCGCGAAATCGAAGTCTGGCTACTTCAAGTCGTAGGCTTCGACCGTATCGTCGTTGAAATGCCGGACGAGAACGCGTCCGCGCTTCGAGTCGTAGCCGATGTCGGCTACCGCCCGGCACGGCCGTGGAGAGGGCATCGCGATCGGAAGCGCGCCGGACGCCGGCGCGCGGGACCCAGCTACCTATCGATGATGTCCGCCACCACCAGCATGACCGCCGCCCCCGCCACTGCGTACGGTCGAACTCCGTCCGCCGCCGCGCGACTGCGCGGGAGCAACCGTGGCGGCGCCCCGCCCGCCCTCCCGGGGTTGGACGTTCCCCGGCGACGGCGCGGCTTGGGATATCGGCGATACATGCGTAGGTGCGTGCGCGCCCAACGATCGTGCGGTCGACGGGTGTGAGAACTGCTGGGCGCGGGCGATGCCCGACGCGCCGCCTGAATGTGGAATCTGCGCGGATTGAAAGCCCATCTTCTGCGGGGAGGGTCCCGCCGCAGCCACCCCTGGTCTTGCCGATCCGTAGGCGTGCACCCGAGCAGCTATGGGCCCCGCGGCGGCGCCGGAGACTATGCGCGTCCGCACGGACGCCGAGAACACTTCGCCCCGCGTGCAGTAGACGAAGCGAGGCCCGACGTAGCCTCCGAACGGTCGGGCAACACCACCAAACCAGATGAAAGCGGGGCCTAGGGGTGCCCAGCCCACGTAGGTATAGCCGTCGTCGACGCCCCAGGTCACCCAAGCGCCTCGATACGTCCGGCCCGGGATCCACGACCAACCGCGGCCCTCGATGAAGACCCAGCGTCCGTAGTGGTATGGCGCCCATCCCCAGTCGTAGTCGCTCACCCAGACCCAATCGTCGTCGTAGACCCAATGCCCGGCGGTCACGTATGGAGAGAAATCCGACCCGACAACGGTCGGCGAAGGCGCCCAAACGGTGCCGTAGGTCGGATCGTCGGCCCAGGTGCCATGGGGGTCGAGGGTGGCATGAAAATCGGTGAGGGCCGCCGGATCGTCGTCGTCATATCCCTCGGACTCCGTGCCGATAGCGACCTCGCCCGACGCGTACACGGTTTCGGTGCCGGCAGCCGCGGTGTCCGCCCCGCCTTGGGCCGGCGGTGGCGGCGCCGCGAGGGGCGCCTCCGGAGTCATCGTGTTTTGCGGAGAAACGGCCTCGGGTTGGTCGCCCGGGTCACATTCGAGGGCGGCGGCCGCGAACAGGCTGACTATGCGGGAAGCGAGGCGGTGTGAATTCATGCCGCCCATAGCATGCTCATGCTTTCGAGCGTTGCCTAGAGCGCCGACCATGTCGGCCACCGTCGCCCATGCGCGGCCCCGCGCGTGAGTTGTCGAGTGCGCCTGCTAGAGTTCGATGGGCCGTCCGGAGAGGCCCTTTCCGGGAAAGGCATCGGCGTGAATCGCTCTCATTGTCTGAGCTATGCATTTCTCACGGCGTGTAGCGCCGGAGGCCCCATGAACCCGAGTGCGCCGCCGCCCGTGTTTGGTGGACAGGGAGCGGTCGTCGGTACGCCCAAAGAGCTCCCCTTGCCTCCTGGCGCGCCCGCCAAAGTGGCCGGTGGCCCTTGTTCGGATAAGTCGCCGCAAAGCGACACAGCGCTCGTCGACGATTTCGAAGACGGCGACCATGCGGCGTTCAAGGGTTTCCAGAGAGAGGGTTGGTGGTTCTCCGCGGGCGATGCGACGGAAGGCGCAAAGATATTTCCTGAGCCGGGCACCTTTCACCCCGAGCGGCTTCCGATCGGAGAGGCCACTCGAGACAATCTGTTTGCTGCCCACTTGAAAGCAGACGGGCAGAAGGATTGGGGAACGGTGTGGGGCGTGACTCTCCGGTGGGAGAACAAAGGGATTCGTTGTCCGCTCAACGTCGCGGGATTTGCCGGCCTCCGATTCCGCGCCAAAGGACCGGGCACGGTCCGACTGTCTTTCGGAATACCGGAAACGGAACCGGCGGATGCGGGAGGGACCTGCACGTCGGGCTGTTACGACGTACATGGGAAAGTCTTCTTTCTGAGCGATCGGTGGGAGGACTATCTGGTGCGCTGGGATCGGTTGGAGCAACAAGGGTGGGGCACCCAGGCAAGGTTCGACCCCGGGCGCGTCGTGAGTCTGCAGCTGTCGGTCAAGCCACGGGATTTGCCAGTCGATTTTTGGATCGATGACATCGCGTTCGTAGGCGATCGGGAAGCCGAGTCGCTCGCGGCGGCCATCCGCGCCCAGCCCGTGGCCGACCCGCGACCGCAGGCGGATCGCCAAGCGGTGCCGCCGGTGATTCAGGCAAGGCCGTCCGGTAAGCCGGCGAAGCCGTAATCGATGCTCGGGGCTGTCGCTGCCTTGCGTTCGTGGTCCCGCCCGCTGCTCCTGTGTGCCTTTGCGGTGCTGGTCATGGGATGCGGCCGCTCCACGTCGAACGCGGTCGCGCCGGCGTCGAGCGGGCAGGTGATGCTATTGCCGGCGCGCCTACGGCGCCTCACGAACGCCGAATACGAGCGGACAGTGAGCGAAGTCGTCGGCGCCGATGAGCACGTCGCCGATAAACTCCCCCCGGACGTGCGCCAGGACGGCTACACGCCCAATTCGGAGCAATCGGTGCCATCGGCGTGGGCAGCTGGGCTCGACGCGGTCGCGCGTGAAGTCGCGCACCGGGCGGTCGACGAGCGGCTGGAAGCGCTCGTCCCTTGCGCGCGGTCGCACCCGGACAGTTGCCCCGCCGAGCTGGTCGAAACGCTCGGCCGGCGGGCGTGGCGGCGGCCTCTCGACCGAGCGGAACGAGCCTCGCTCCTCGGAGCGTTCCGGGACGGGTCGGAGGGACGCGGCTTCGCCGGTGGCGCGGAGGCGGTGCTGACCGCGCTTCTCGAGTCCCCGAGCCTCGTATACCTGACGGAGCTCGGCGGGGGCGGAGTCCCGGGCACCCTCGTCACTCTCACGCATTACGAGATTGCTTCGCTCCTATCGTACACGGTTCGTGGCGCTCCCCCGGACGATGCGTTGCTGCGCGCGGCCGAAGCCGGAACGCTACTGCTCGCCGACGTCCGTGAGGCCCACGCGCGCCGGCTGCTCGCGCTCTCCGACACGCGCCAACACTTCCGACGATTCGTCCTCGAATGGCTCGAGGTCGACGGCCTGGCCCGCACGGCGAAGAGCGACGACCTCTTTCCAGACTACGGAGACACGCGCGAGCACATGGTGGACGAGACGACCGCTTTTGCCGACGAAGTGATGGTTTTCGCCGGAGGTTCGGTCCGAGCCTTGCTCGATGCCCGGTTTGCATCGGTCGATCCCACCATGGCCCGTTTTTACGGGCTCAAGACCTGGGGAGCGCGCGCTTCGCTTGCCGCGACTCGCCGTGCGGGCGTTCTGCAGCAAGCAAGCTTCCTCGCGGCGCACGCCCACGAAGACGTCACGAGCCCGGTAAAACGCGGCGACTTCGTGCTGAGGAAACTGCTGTGCACGCGCGTTCCTCGCCCGAGCGAGGTCGGGATCGAGACCGTGTTCCCTCCTCCTTCGCGGGCCAAGACGACACGCGAGAGATTTGCTTCTCATTCGGAGAATCCCGCTTGCAATAGTTGTCACGAGAGGCTCGACGCGATCGGGTACACCTTCGAGTCGTTCGACGCGACCGGCGCCGAGAGGACCACCGACAACGGGAAGCCCGTCGATACCCAGGCGCGCGTCGATCTCGCGGGACAGTGGCTTTCCTTCGGCGACAGTCGCGATCTCGCGGAATGGCTCGCCCGAAACCCCGACGTATCGGATTGCTATATGCGACAGGCGTTCCGCTATTTCACGGGGCAGTCCGATCCGCGAATCGAGGCGGAGCTCGTCGCGCTGACGCGAGGCGTCCCTCGGACGTTCGGCGACAACCTCTTCGAAGGACTCATTGCGTACGTTCGAAGCGACCTTTTCGTCAAACGCGAGGTGCCCCCGTGAGCCGACTCGATCGCCGCCGCTTTCTCACCGCGCTCGGGGCGGCTGGACTGACGCTGGGGGCCCGCCCGGGGGACCGCACGGGGATCGCCGTCGCCGGGAGCGCCTCGATCGGCTCGGGGTCGCGGTCCGGGCAACCGCTTCGCCTCGTGGCCGTCTACACCCCGCACGGGCGCGCCCACGAGCTATGGCAGCCCCACGAAGGCTTCGACCTGCGCTTCGGCGAATCGACGCTAAGCCCTTTTGACGATGCCGCAGCGTACGGAAAGAGCTTTCGAGACCGCTTGATCGCGCTCGACGGAGTCGACCTTTCTGCCGGGATCGCGGCGGGGACGAGCGGGCACGACGGACCTCGCGTCATTCTGACCGGCAGCGGCGCCGACGGTCGAAACGCGTCGATCGATCAGTATCTGGCGGTCGAACGCGGGCTCGGAGCGGAGACTCCCCACACGTCGGTCGTGCTTGGAATCGGGAACGCCGAACCCGAGATAGGCTCCTCGATCAGCTACGGGCCGGGCGGCACTCCTATCCCCAAGTGCGTCGATCCGGCGAAGACGTTCGGCGATCTCTTCGCTGCAGCGCTCACAGGGGCGCGGCGCGTCGAGGTCGAACGCCAGCGGCAAATGGGCAAGAGCGTTCTCGATGTCGTGACCGCGGACTTGACAAGACTCTCGTCGCGCGCACCTCGGTCGGAGAAGACGAAGATGGATCAGCATCAGGCGGCGCTCCGCGACATCGAAAAGCGCCTCACGGAGGTCGAGCGGTCCTGTCCGCCGCCGGTGCAGCCCGATCGTACGCAGTTCGCGCACGTCGGCGCGTATGATGGCGGAGCGCGCTTTCTAGACGCGGTCACGGATCTGCAAATCGATCTCCTCGCTCGGGCGATCTCCTGCGATCTGACGCGCTTCGCGTCCATCTTCCTCGGCGACCTGAGTCGCACGCACTTGTTCCCCGATCTACCCGACGACGTGCATAGCGACGTGGCGCACCGTTACGATGCGCGAGAAGAGCGTCGCCCCGGAACGCCGGCGACCTGGAGCAAGCTGGGGATCCAGAACCGGTACAGCTACTCGAAGGTGGCGCGTCTCCTTGCTCGCCTCGACGAAGGCGGAGTGCTCGACGACACGATTGTTTACGTCTGCGGAGACATGGGGGACCCCGCCCGCCACAGCTCTCGTAGTGTACCGGCCCTCGTTGCGGGCGGATGTGGCGGCCACTTCAAGATGGGCCGCTACCTCGATCTCCGGAGCGGCAAAGGAGGCGACGGCGTGCCGAACAACCGAGTGCTGGTCTCGATCTGCCAGGCGTTCGGGATCGAGATCCAGCGCTATGGGCACGCCGCCGACCCGCACATCGTGACCGGACGGCTCGAGGCGCTCGAGAGTTAGCCATCCGCGAGCAGCCTCGCAAGTTCGGTCGGTTCGCGAATCGGCGGCGAACACGTCCTGCCGCGGCAGACGTAGGCCACGGGCTCGGCTTGAGCGGGCTTGCCCTCCGCGAGCGCCTTACAGGCCTCGAGGGCCAAGGGGTCCGCGGGATCGGCCCACGCGAGAACGCGATTGGGCAAATACGCGCGGAGCACCTCGCGGACCAGAGCCCGGCTGGCGTCGCTCGTGCGCGGACCGACCACGACGACGTCGACGGAGCCTCGCACCAGACGATCCACGAGGGCCACCATGGCGCTCATCGCGAGCGGCTTTTCCGCGGCTGCACCGGCAAGCCGCTCGATAGCGCGCACCGCCGGATCGGTGTACTTCTCGTCGGTGAGCGTGCCAAGACGCAGGAGCAGTCTGCACGCCACCGATGAGCCGCTCGGAATCGCGTGATCATATCGGTCTTTCGCGCGCACGAGGATTTTCTCGCTGTCGTCTGCGGTGAAGAAGAAGGCGCCGTCACTTGCGTCGTAAAAATGGGCAAGGATCGCGTCGGCGATCGCGCGCGCGAGGGCGGCCCAGTGCGGGTCGCCACTCGCTTCGTAGACGTCGAGAGCTGCGTCGCCGACGAACGCGTGGTCGTCCAGAAACCCGGGCCCCCGCACTACGCCGTCGCGCCAGTGACGCAAGACCCGGGCGCCTCGCCCGTTGGCCTCTCGCACGACGAGCGCGTGCTCGACGAAGCGCATGGCGCGCTCGGCCGCATTGGCCAGTGGCGGCCCCGCGACGCCAGCCGCGTTGGCAAGAGCGGAAATCATGAGCGAGCCGTAACTGGCGAGGATCTTGTCGTCGCGGTCGGGCTTCGGCCGCCGCTCGCGCGCTTGGAACATGGCCTGTCGCGCTCGCACCAATGCAGAGGCTTCTCGCGCCTCGTCGGGGGGCGCCACGAGCGAGAGAACAGTCGAACCGCTTTTTTCGAAGTTCCCCTCGTCGGTGATCCCGTACGCGTGCTTCGCCGCCCGCGCGGCTTCGTCGTCGCCCAGGCAGGCTGCGTCGACCTCGTCCGGCGTCCACACGAAGAAGCGTCCCTCCTCACCTTCGCTGTCCGCGTCCTGCGTCGCGTAGAATGCTCCCTCGGGGGACGTCATCTCGCGCGCAACGTAAGCCGCGATGTCTCGCGCCGTCTCCGTGTACTTCTCGTCGCCGAGCGCGCGGCCTGCGTCGGCATAGAGCCGGAGGAGGAGGGCATTGTCGTAGAGCATCTTTTCGAAATGGGGGACGAGCCACCGTTCGTCAGTGGAATATCGGTGGAAGCCGCCGCCGAGCTGGTCATAGACGCCTCCGGCCCGCATCGCGTCGAGCGTTCGAGCGACACGGGCGTGCTCGCCTGTGCGAAGGAGAACGTCGAGGCTCATCGCGTTCGGGAACTTCGGCCGGTGGCCGAATCCGCCGTGTGCTTCGTCGAATCTCGCGACGAGCTTTTCGACGGCTTTCTTGACCAGCTCTGGCGACGCGCCTTCGCGGCTTCCGTCGGCGCCTCCCGTGGCCTGTTCGATGGCCCTCGTGACGTCAGCCGAATGCGCGTCCACCTGGTCGCGGCGAACGCGGTATGCCTCGCTCGCAGCGCGAAGCACCTTGGGAAAGCCGGGCATTCCGTAGCGCTCCACCGGCGGGAAGTAGGTGCCCCCGAAGTACGGTTTCTGGGCGGGGGTCAGGAAGACCGTGAGCGGCCATCCTCCGCTCCTTCCCATGAGCTGAACGACGAGCTGGTAGACGTGATCCAAGTCCGGCCGTTCCTCGCGGTCCACTTTCACGTTGACGAACCAGTCGTTCATCAATTTCGCGATGTCTTCGTTCTCGAAGCTCTCGCGCTCCATGACGTGGCACCAGTGGCACGCGGAATACCCGATACTGAGGAGGATCGGCTTGTCCGCTCGGTCGGCCTCGGCGAGCGCTTCGGGACCCCAGGGGAACCAGTCGACCGGGTTGCGCGCGTGCTGCCTCAAATACGGCGAAGCTTCGCGGACGAGGCGGTTGGGCATGGGACGGCTTTGGCCCCAACGCGGTCTGAAAGCAAGGGGCCCGAGCGGCGAGACGAGACCGATCGCCTACGAAGGACGTAATCCTCAGTTCGTCACTTCGACGCGCAGGAGCTTTCGCCCGACGAACAAGTAGTCCCCGTGGCCGAGCTCCTTTTCGGTCTTCAGCCTGACGTACGTCCCGTTCTTGCTGCTCAAGTCGGTGAGCACGAGTCTGCCGCCGCTCTCCTCGAGCTTGCAGTGGGCTGCGCTCATGTAGAGGTCCATGGGAAAGTTTAGGTCCCCGCCTTCGCGCCCAATCTGCAGACCGGTTCCGCGGGCGCACACGGCCATCGCCGGCGCTCCACCCTGAAGAATTTGAACGAGCTTGAATTGGGCCGGATGCTTGGGCGACGAGTAGAAGTACGTTCCGTCGGGAGCCGGGCCGTCGCCCGAATTCGAACCCGCGTCGATGCGAAAGAGCTGCTCTCCGGCCAAGAAGGAGTCGCCGACCGCGATCTCCACCGCGCCGCGTACGCGCCAGAAGACCCCGTTGAGAGAGCCCTCGTCGCGCACGACGAGCTTGCCCGAACGGTAGAAGAGGTTCGCGTGACGAGGCGAGACGAATGGGTCGTCCGGCAGAACGAGCTGTCCGTTGCGGCCAACGGTGTGTTGCTCGGCGTTGAGCTGATAGCTCAGCCCTTCGATGCCCTCGCCCCGAATGAGGATCAGTTTGGCTTTCCCGGGCTCTTGGAGCTGCCCGAAGTATTGCGTAAGCGCGTGCAGGATCTCCGGTGGGACGGCCGCCCCGCAGCGCCCGCAGAACTTGTGCCCGAGAGGCACCGGCGTCGAGCACGACTTGCAGACGTAATTTTTTGCCTGTTCCAACTGCTCCTCCGCGGGCCTTTGCGGCCTTCCAACCCTGTCGTCGAGCGCCCCCGGCGACGATACCGCCGATCCGGCTCCGTGCCCACGCACTGTAATCGGATTCGAGGCCGGCGAGCCCGGTCCACTCGCCGGGCGCCTCGGCCTCAGTTGTTCACCGGCGAAGAGCGACGACCACGTCTCGAAGCCCCCCGCCGCCTCCACGACATCGCCCCGCGATGAGGCGGGAACCATCCGTGCGGCCGAGGCTTCGCGCAGCGCGAGGTTCGCCCCGCACTCCGCGCACGCAGCCGTTCCGAGGACGCTGTAGCTGTCACAGCGACCGCAGACCACCCCAAGCTCGAAGGTCATGCGATTCTCCGTCGACAGTACCAAAAAACCGGAGAATCGTTCGCGTCACCAGACAATGCTCAGCCGCCTTCGACTGTCGCCGAATCCCGCCGCACCGGCGATCCGGAAAACGACGTGCTGGCAGCTGGAGGGGTCCACGTCTCCGAAGTCGCGCGAATCGAGGTGAACGTGGCGATCGTCGCTCACGAGAAACCACCCGTCCGGCGCCACCGTCACCTTCGTGGGCAGCTCCGGGCGATCGCTGGCCCGCGCGGCAGAGAAGGCGACGTCGCCGAACTCCTCCTGGGAGCAATCGAGCGTCACGTCTTCGTCGATGCGTGGGTCGTGGACGGTGATGACGGCCGGATCGCAGGCACGCGGGCTCGGAACTCGTTTGCCGTCGAGGCTCACGACCTCTCGGTCGAGTTCGACGTGGTCGCCCGATCGCCCTATGGCGCGCGCGACGACGAATCGACCGGCGGCCTCGGGATCCGCGCATCGAACGAGGTCCCCGCGCGCGACCGAGCCGTGGCGCATGACCAGCACGAGATCCCCTGCGCTGAGAGTCGGCTCGATCGAAGCGGCGAGCAGCGGGTCATCGGTCGGCACCCGCCAGACCTCGAAGAAAAAGAGATGCAACGCGAAACCCACTGTGCCCAGGACGGCTCCCGTCCAGAAGATGAACTTGAGCCAAGTCCCCATGCGTCCTTAGTTACAGGCTAACGACGAGGTGGAGCCAGCGGCAAATCGAAGCCGACTTCCGCCCCGGTCTCCCCCGTCTTCCCGGGCCCCCCGGCCGCTCCCGAACCTTCCGCGTTGCGCGCGAAGACGCGACCCCCGTGGCCCTCGACGATGCGACGCACAATCGCCAGCCCCAGTCCGTACCCCGCCCCGGCCGACGGGCGGGATCGCGCCGTGTCGCCGCGCACGAAGGGCTCGAACGCCCGCTCGGTGAATTCTCTCGGAAACCCAGGCCCCCAATCCCGTACGAGGACGCGCACCCTGTCGGCCTCGCGCGTGACCCGGACTTCGATGTCGCGTTCCGGGGGATGTCCGTGCGCCCGTGCGTTGACGAGGAGATTGTGGACGGCACGCCCGAGCAGCGGCGGATCGAAGGGAACCGAGAGGCTCTCTGCCGCAGGCGAGATTCGGACCACGATGTTCGGCGGCGCGGGTTCTTCGGCGACTCGAGCTCGCAGCCATTCGGAGAGATCGCGGCTTTCTTTGCGCAGATCGGCGAGCCCGGCCCGGGTGACGTCGAGCAAGTCTCCGAGGATCGCGTCGATGGCCCCGAGCTGCGCGTCGATGTCGTCGAGCGCTGCCGCGGGCGAGCGTTCGGTGGGGGCGCCGCCGGCCAGACGGTCTCTTGCGATTTCGAGCGCGACGCGCGCTCGCCCAAGTGGAGATCGCAGCTCGTGGCTGATCGCGCCGAGAAGCTCGCGCTGGCCGCGGACCATCGCTTCGACACGATCGGCCATGCGGTTGAAGCTCACGGCGACGTCGCGGACTTCGAGCGCGACCCACCCCGGTGCGGCGGCGATGTCGGCGCGAAACGCGAGGTCGCCTCCTCCGAAGCGATCGGCGACGTGAGCAAGGTGCTCCAGGGGACGTGCGAGCAAGTTCGCGATCTGGCTTGCCATCACCGAGAGGACCGACGTGACCGCGAAGAGTGCGAGCGCCAAACGCCACCAACTCCAGGCAGGTGGACGCGAGCCTAAGCGGTTCATCTCGAGAGCCCCGAGAAGGGAGCTCCCGCGCGAAACCGGGACGAAAATCCGGTCGGAGCCCGCCGGAGCGAAGGCCCCTCCGCGCTCGGCGATTCGTCGCACATGCCCGGGGATCTTCTTCGGATCAGTCACGAGCCCCACTTCGAAGCCGGTGACGTCGCCCACTTCTTTCACGTAAGCACGCACGGCGTATGTGTCGTCCCAGTCGTTCGCGAGGCGCGAAGCGATGTGCTGGGCGACGGCTTCCACACCGTTGGGGCCTTCGGGCCGCGTCGTGCCGACCACGAGTGCACTCGTCATCATGGCGAGCAGGATCGCTCCGAAGAACCAGGAGAACAGCCGAGACCTCAACGTCCGCGGGCGGCGCATTCCCTCAGTTTGGCGCCGGCTGGGGAAAAAAGAGAGGTCTACCGCCTGCGCCTCACAGGTCGCCTGTCATTTCGGCGCGCATTACGCGACTGGCTTCACGAGCACGTATCCGATGCCCCGAACGGTCCGAATGCGCTTGGGCTCGCGCGCATCATCGCCGAGTTTGTGGCGCAGATGCGACACGTGCACATCGAGCGAGCGATCGACGCTGGGATCGTAGCGCGAACCGCTCGGAACCTTGGGCAAGACCGCGTTGGCGAGCTCTTCACGCGTCACGGTCTCTCCCGCGCGGCGCGCGAGCGCGACGAGGACTCGCAGCTCGAACGAGGTCAGCTGAAGCTCGCGCCCGCCGAGCGTCGCCTTGTGGGCAGGCAAGTCGACTACGAGGTCTCCGACTTCCACGTGATCCGCCGGCGACGACGTAGCGGGCCGTGCGCGTCGCAAGACGGCTCGCATGCGCGCCAGGAGCTCGCGTGGATTGAACGGCTTGGCAACGTAGTCGTCCGCGCCGATCTCCAAGCCGACGACCCGGTCGGTGCCTTCGCCGCGTGCCGTCAGCATGACGACCGGCACGTCGTACTTGTCTCGGATGCGCCGGCACACTTCGAACCCGTCTATCCCCGGGAGCATCACGTCGAGAAGGACGATGTCGAATGCGTCGGATCCCGCCAGTCGATCGAGCGCGAGGCCGCCCTCGGCGACGTGATCGAGCGCCACGCCGTGCGACGCCAGGTATTCGGAGAGCAGGCGCGCCAGCTCGCGGTCGTCGTCGACGAGCAAGGCACGCATTCGGTCCTCACTCCGGATGAGCCGCGTCGACCGCCGTTCGCAGGAAATTCTGCGCGCGAAGGGCGAGGGGCCCGTCGTTGTGCTCGCTCAGCCATTTGCGGAACGCGTCCGCGGAGGCCGCGTACTGCGCGAGGCCGAAATAGGCCACACCGCGCGCATAATCCGAGGGGTAGGACGGGTCGATCGCCGCGAGACGGGCGATGTGTTCGAGGCGCCAAGACTCGGTCGCTGCCCGTTCGGCCTCGACGAGCGCGACGCATGACTTGGCGTCGCGCGCACCACGGCGAGCGGAGCGGATTGCCTCGCGCATGGCCTTCGAAGGATGCGCATGCGACAGGTAGAACGCGTAGAGCGCGCGTTGCTCGTCGAGAGTGGGGTCCAGGGCGGACAGGCGTCCCCCTCGCCCCGACGAGGCGCGGGCGCCAAAATCATCGTTTCCCCCCAGCCCGAGGAATGCATTCCACATCTGCTTGAACATCACGCGTAGTACGGACTCCGGCGGCGCTAGCGTGTGACCCTCGCACCACCCCTCGTTCGTCATCGAGCGCACGAACCGGCCCGCGAGCGCATGGAGCTCGGCCGACTCCTCGCCCGATTCCCGGAAGCGCTTTGCCTCGGCGAGAAACGACTCGAGCTCGATCGCTCGCAAACGAAGCAAATTGTCGGTTCCACCTGGCAGTGCGCTCATCAACGCCTGGTCGACGACCCGCCGAGCTTCGCCCAAGGTGCGCGCATCTGCGTCTTGAGCCTCGAGCGCGTGGAAGTCGCGGATGGCCGAGCCGAGCGCGCGCACGGGACCCGGCAAAGGTTCGCGATTCGCAGCGAGTCGGCGGTCGGAGTCGACGACGCGGGCGAGCGCTCTGGCGTCCACGATCGGCACCGGCACGTTTTCGGGCACCGGGCGTCGCGGTGTGAGCAAAATTCCCAAGACAATCGCGACACCCACAGGAACGAGCGCCAGCCGCGCCGCATCGCGAAGCTCGTGACGACGGGAAGAATCGTCCACCGCCGTCGATGCTATCATCAACGAGTGGTCGAACTACGTCGCCATCCGCGTATCGCTTTCGACGGTCCGGTTGAGTTCGTCGCGCGCGGGTCGAGCGAACGGCTGGCGGGGCGCTCCAAGGACGTCTCGCTGGGCGGAATGTACGTCCACACCATCCAAACTCTCCCGTTCGGCGTCGAGCTTGTCGTGCACATTCGCTTGCCCGCGACAAAAACGCCGCTTGCCATGCCCGCCGTCGTGCGCTGGACGCGACCGGGCGAAGGCATGGGCCTCCAGTTCGGCCTTCTCGGGGCGCGGGAAACGCACGCGATCACAGAGCTCGCGCGCTTGGCGGCGGCCGGGCGCGATCCAACGGTCAGTTCTTGACGGACACGGCGATGGCCGCGGCGCCCCCGCGGGTGAATCGGGTGCCGTAAATCGACTGCGCGGCGCACGCGTTCACGTCGGGGGCCACCGGCGGCTCGAATCGAGCTGCCCGCACCGACCCGTCGTCGTTCAGCTGAAGATAGAGCGTCGTCGTGACGACGACCGTGATGTCGTCGGCGTGGAGTCGCTCGGCCATACACGTGCGTACGGCACCGGCGATCACCGCTTCCGCGTTGGGATCGGGGACGGCGAGCGCGGGCGTCGCGGACGCGGAGGCGCTCGCCGTCGCGCGCAACTCGGCGCGAGGAGTTCCTGCGCTCGGCGACGGGACCGGTTCGGCCGACTCGGTCTTCGTCGGCGAAACGTACGTCTGAAGCGGCGTCCTGGAAGCCTCGACGGGCGGCGCCGTTCCCAACGAGGCCGGTGCCCGCACGGCGGTCGTATCATGCGTCACGCGGAGCGTGCCTTGCGCGTCGCTCGCCGAAAACTCGGCGTGCGCGGGGGCCGTCACCAGACCCCCCAGGGTGACACCCACCCGAGGGGCCGCGCCGACGGACACCACGCCTTCGCTCAAATCGACGACGACGCGATCGTCGGTGCGTGCGACGCGAAAGTGCGTCCCGTGAACGGCGACGCGCGAGGGCCCGACGTCGACCGCGAGCGCTTCGCCGCTCGCCACGGGGACGACCTGCGCCTCGACTGCACCACGCTCCAGAGCAAGAACGAGTGCACCCTGCACGTGCGTAACCGCCGCGCTGGATCCCCGTTCGAGAACGAGCGTGAGCTTGCCCGGTCTCCCCAAGGTGACTCGAGCGCCCCGAGATTCCAAGACGTCGCCCAGCTGCAGCGCCGTTCCCACGGGCGCGTCGCGACCGCCGACGAGCAGTTCACCCTCGCCTTCGATCGCGACGACGCTCCCTGCGGCCTCAACCGTGCCCGCACGCTCAAGCTCGAGCGATCGCCGATCGTGGACAGCCCCGGCCAGGAGAGCCGCGACCACGACCGCAGCCAAGCCCACGACGACGCCAATCCGGGTTCGGCCCCGTGCCGGGGCGAGCGAGCTCCGCTCGGCACGTCGCACCTCGTCGATGCGCGCGAACAATCGCTCGTCGACGGCGTCCCAATCGACCCGTCCTTCTCCTTCGGTCCCCCAATCGCGGCGGGCCTCGTTCAACACTCGATTCAACCCGTCGCTCATGGTTCACCTGCCGCACCAGAGGCTTTCGCGAAGCTAAGCTGCATTCCAGAAAGCGAGGGCTCCTCGCCGAGCATCGCTTCGATTTCGCGACGCGCGTAGAAGAGTCTCGTGCGCACCGTGAGCACCGGGGCACCGACGATTTTTGCTATCTCCCCCGGCGGAACGCCTTCGAGGTCGTGCAGCACGAAGACGATGCGCTTCTTGTCCGCAAGGCGGTCGAGCAGTCGCCCGAACGCGCGCATGCGTTCGCGCCGCTCGAAGTCCTCGTCGGGCAGGATGTCTCCGCTTCGGAGGACCGTATCGGCGGGCGGCTCGTCGGCGAAAACAGGCCGGCTGCGGGCGGCACGACGATGCATGAGAACGACGTTCACCGTGACACGGTGAAGCCACGTCGTGAACTTGGATTGACCGCGGAAATCCTTGAGACTCTTGTAGACTTGTACGAACACCTCTTGGATGACGTCTTCGATGTCGCTCCGAGGCCCGATCATCCGATACACGAGGCGCGCCACGTCTTGTCGGTGCCGCTCGTAAATCTGCCGAAATGCGCCCGTGTCCCCGGTGGATGCGCGCGCGATCAGGCGCTCCTCGTCGGGCATGCGGGGCCTCACCGAGCGCGTTGGATGAGCAACGCCCGACAGGCCCACGAGCGACCTCGCAATCGGCGTGTGCGGTTGCGGCTGAACGAGAGAAGCACCCACTCACTTGAGTTCGGTGCGCCTCCTGCTCCGCCATTCAAAGCGGCCGAGAGGCTCTGTGGGCGAAGATGCGGGCTATTGGCCTCGGGTACGAGCTCGATTGATGAAATCGTGGACGTCGGAGGCGACAAGGACCGACAAAGCGGCCAGGGCGACGAAGAGCATTCCGCAAGCGTGCCCGGCGACGCGGGACGGGCCCAGTTTTTGGCAACTCGCGGCGACGCGCTCACGTTTCAAAAGAGAAGGCGTAGATCCACTTTCTCTTGCTTTTTCAGCTCAAGAAGATGGTTCACGGCGCGAAGGATGCGAGTCTTGGTGGCTCCGCTGAGCTCGGCCCCTTGAACGGCCGCCTCGAGAGCGCGCTGGGTGACGGGTCGGCCCGAGCGCGGCTTGCGGGTTTCTTTGGTCGCGTTGGCGTCCCCCTCGGCCCCGGCCTTGCGCGCGCGACGCTTGTTCAGTCGGATGACTCGGTCCTCCGGCTTGAGCTTCTCCAGCCGATGCGACTCGGCGAGGATGCGGCGGGGATCGAGTTTTCGGGCGGCGATGAACTGTGCGAACTTCGATTCGGCCATGGGATGTTCTCGGCGGACTCCCCTCTAGGGGGGACGGCAAGCTAACGGAGGGCGCGAGCTCACGCAAGTACGGCTCGAGTCGACGGATTTCCACACCCGTGTCATCCCTGTTTCCATGATGCTACCCCCCATCTACGTCGTGGCCGCGGCGCGTACTCCGATCGGCTCGTTCCTCGGCTCGCTTTCGACGCTGCGAGCGACCGAGCTCGGCATGGTGGCCATCAAGGGCGCGCTCGCACGGGCGAAGCTCGCTCCTGACGCCGTACAGGAGGTGTTCATGGGCAACGTGCTCTCGGCGGGGGTCGGTCAGGCGCCTGCCCGCCAAGCAGCCATCTTCGCTGGCATACCGAACACCGTCCCCGCGACGACGGTGAGCAAGGTCTGCGGCTCGGGGATGCAAGCCGTCATCTTCGGGGCCAAGACGATCGCGCTCGGCGACGCCGAGGTCGTGGTCGCTGGCGGCATGGAGTCGATGTCCAACGCCCCTTACTACTTGGAGAAAGCCCGCTCGGGGTACCGCATGGGCGACGGCAAGATCGTGGACGGAATGATCTTCGACGGACTCTGGGATCCGTACGGAAACGTCCACATGGGAAGCTGCGGCGACATGTGCGCGCAAAAATATGAACTGACGCGCGAGCAGCAAGACGAGTTCGCCAAAGAGAGCTTCCGGCGCGCACTCGCTGCCCAGAAGGAAGGGCTCTTCGACGCCGAGATCGAGCCGGTGAGCGTTCCACAAAAGAAGGGCGAGCCGATCCTCGTCAAACTGGACGAAGGTCCCCTCAAGGGTGACCCGACCAAGTTTGCCAGCCTCAAGCCTGCCTTTTCGAAAGACGGAACAATCACGGCGGCGAACGCGTCGAGCATCAACGACGGTGCGAGCGCTCTCGTTCTAGCCAGCGAGCGAGCCGTCAAGGAGCACAAGCTCGCGCCCCTGGCGCGCATCGTCGGGTACGGGGGAGCCGCGCAAGCGCCCGAATGGTTCACGACGGCCCCCGCGAAGGCCATCGACGGGACGCTCGCGAAGCTGGGAATGACCAAGGAGCAGATCGACCTCTACGAGATCAACGAGGCGTTCGCTGCGGTCACGATGGCGTGCGCGGCGATGTGCGGTTTGGACCTGAAGAAAGTGAACGTTCGGGGCGGTGCGGTCGCGCTCGGTCACCCGATCGGCGCGAGCGGAGCACGAATCCTGACGACGCTCCTCGGGGCCCTGAAGGACCGAGGCGCCAAGCGCGGACTCGCCACGCTATGCATCGGTGGGGGCGAGGCCCTCGCGGTCGTCGTGGAGCGGTGAGACCGGGTACGGTCTCGGTAGAGAGATCCCCGCATGGATAGCACTCCCCAGCCCTGGCAAGAGGCTTTCCTCGGCGTGAGCGCCATTCTCGGAGAACCGCTCGAAGTGGCGCTCGAAGCCCTCGACGAAACGGCGACGAGCCGCGCGGCCGGCCTTCTGCGCGGACTCAGGTCCCCGTCGCGCGAGGTCCGCGCACGCGCCATGGCGAGAACGGCAGCGGCCGTGCTGGTCGCGATCGACGACATGCGACTCGGACGATGAGCCTTCGCGCACGCATCGTCCGGGCTTCGGACGCGGCCGGGGCAGAGCGAAGGCCCCTCTTGCCCTTGGCGAGCAGTGCGGCCAAATGGCGTAGGATGGCACGAGAAGAGCTCGAGGCTCGGCTGGCGGCGGAGCGCATCGTGCACGAAGCGCGGTCGCAGGCGGAAACGATTCTCGTCGGCGCGCGCGACCAGGCCACACGCGAAGCAGCGAAGTGCGCGCAGGAGGCCCTCGAAAAAGCGGAAGCGACGTTCGCGGCGCAATGGCTTGCACTGCGCCGCGCCGAGGGGGACCGGCTCGAGCGCGACGCGGAGAGCGTTCTCGCGGTCGCGGTCGTCCTCGCGGAGCGGCTCCTCGGCGCCGCTCTCGAGCTCGACCCCGCTCGGATCGCCGATCTTGCTCGTGCGGCGATCGCCGAAGCGCGAGGCGCGCGCCGTATCACAATCGAAGCGCATCCGCTGGATGCCAAGGCGCTTCGCCTCCATCTGCGCACCGCCGGTCTCGACCTCCAGTCGGTCGAGGTCCGCGAAGACGAAGCGCTTGCGCGCGGACAGCTTCGGCTGCAAACCGATGTGGGAACCATCGATGCCAAGCTCGCCCCCCGACTCGAGCGGCTCGCCGCCGCACTCCGTGAGACCCTCCCATGACTTGGATGACACCTCCTCGGCTCGGACCCTACGCTGGGAAGCAATGAGTGACGCGCTGAACTCTCCGTCGCAAACGGCGCCCTCCGCGGCGAACCTGGAATGGCGAACCAACGCGCTGTTGCTCCTGGCGACTGTCGCCAGCGTCTTCGTGACGTGGATGATGCACGAAGCGCCGTCGCAATCCGGGTTGCTTCATGCGCTCGCATACACGGGCGCGTTGATGGCGATTTTGCTCGCGCACGAGTTCGGCCATTACATCGCCGCGCGCATCCACCGAGTCGACGCTTCGCTTCCATACTTCATTCCGCTGCCCTTGATCTCGCCGTTCGGCACGATGGGCGCCGTCATTCGGATGCGATCCGTAATCCCGACACGGCGAGCCCTGCTCGACATCGGCGCAGCCGGACCGCTGGCAGGCCTCGCGCTGGCGATCCCGCTCTATGCCTGGGGCGTCGCCCACTCCCAGCTGGTCGCCATGGACGGAAGCGACGGCGACATGATGCAGCTCGGGAATTCACTCCTCTTGCGCTTGCTCGACGGGTGGTTCGGCCCGCCGATCCCCGATGGGATGGACGTTCTTCTCTCGCCCGTGGCGTTCGCCGGTTGGGTCGGAATGTTCGTCACGATGATCAATCTGCTCCCGGTCGGCCAGCTCGACGGGGGGCACGTGGCGTTCTCACTTTTCGGGCCCTCGCAAAACCGCATCGCACAGTGGGTCCACCGCTCGATGTTGGTCTTTTTCTTCGTGAGTCTCGCGAGCTTCACCGCGCGGGACGTACGAGCGGGAATCGGGCTCTGGCACATCGGGCGACACGTGAACAACTCGCTCTTCTGGCTCGTCTGGTTCGAGGTGCTCCCCATTCTTGGAACGCTGTCGGCCGCGCGTGGAGGCACTCCGGACGGTCTGGGAATCCGGACGCGGGCATTCGCCACGTTGGGCCTCGCGCTCCTGGCCGGCGTGCTGCGAGACCAAACGTCCGTCCTCGTCTGGGGGGCTTGGTTCGTCGGCCTCGCGGTGCTCGTCACGATGGAGGTGCGCTGGGGGGCGCTCCGGGCTTCGAGCACGCTGATGGATCATCCTGCGACGGGCGCGCAGCGGCTCCTACGAGGACGGGCGGCCGTGGCCATCCTGACCTTGGCGTTCTTCGCGCTGCTCTTCATGCCGACCCCAATCGCGCTCTAGACGGTTTTCGAGCACCCCGACGTCCTGCGGGCCGCGGCCCCGCATCCTCACATTGCGCTCGAAGGCCGCGTCTTTGCGACCTGCCCGGGCCTCTCGACACGTCAACGCGGCCTTACGAAGGAAGCACCACCTCGTAGTCCTCGATGACGGGGTTCGCGAGCATCTCGTCGGCCATCTTTTCCAGGCGCTTCTTCAGATCGGGGGCGCTCGCGTGCGCTTCGTCCATCTCGATCTCGATCACCTTGCCGATGCGCACCCCCTTCACTCCCTCGAAGCCGAGCTTGGCGAGCGCGCGCCTTACCGCGTCGCCCTGAGGGTCGAGCACCTCGGACTTGATCCTCACGATCACGGTCGCCTTCATGCCCGCGCTCCGATGCCGAGGTTCTTCGCGATGCGCGCCAGAGGCAGACTGGTGTCGGGCACGAAAGGCCCCCCGGTGATCTGCTCGAACGCGGCAATGTAGCGCTGCGCGGCCCCTATGCGCACGTCGTCGGGCATCGGTGGGGGCGTCCCGTCGCCCTTGTAGCCTTGGTCGATGTACCAGCGACGCACGAAGTCCTTGTCGAGCGGCTCGGGATCCTGACCGGCACGAAGGCGCGCGTCGTACGTCGCCTCTTGCCAAAAGCGCGAAGAGTCGGGCGTATGAATTTCGTCGATGACCAGGAGCTTTCCAGCCTTGTCGCGGCCAAACTCGTACTTCGTATCGACGAGGATGAGCCCCCGCTCCGCACAGACCTTCTGCCCCTCGACGAAGAGCCTCATGGCGACTTCCGCGGCTTCATCGAAGTCCCTCGCGGTGACCTGGCCTGTCGCGAGGATCTCTTCGCGAGAGCCCGACACGTCGTGCTCTCCCTTCGGCGCCTTCGTCGTGGGTGTGATGATCGGTCGGGGTAGCCGCTCGTGCTTTTTGAGTCCGTCGGGCAGTCGGTGCCCGCAGAAGACTCTCGCGCCGCGCTCGTAGTGCGTCCACAAGCTCGTCGACGTCGTGCCGGTCGCGTAGGCGCGAACCACCATCTCCACCAGGACCGGTTTGCACTCGACGCACTCGAGAACGTTGGGGTCGGGGACGCGCGCCACATGGTTCGGCGCGACCTTCGAAGTTCGCTCGAACCACCACGCCGCGAGTCGGTTCAGGACTTGCCCCTTGAAGGGAAGCGTGCCGAGAACGCGATCGAACGCGCTGATACGGTCGGTTACGACGATGAAGCGCCGGCCGTCGGACGTCGAGTAGTTGTCGCGAACTTTGCCTTCGTACTTCACCCCCAACACGTCGAAGGCGGTGTGCTCCAAGCATTGGGGTAAAGCGGCTCGCAGAGTGGAAATGTCGACCATGGCAGGGTGCTCTAGCGCATCGTTGCGCCTTGCGGGAGAGCAATCACGTCGATGCGGGCGGCCTCGAGCTCAGCACCGCGCGCTCGATTTCCTCTCCACCGCCGAGCTGTAAAAACTGCTGAGAGATTGGATCGTAGTCGAAGACCTGCCCAGTCGCGATCTTGAAAACCCACCCGCTCATCTTGAGCGTACCGGCCTCGAGTCGGCGCGCGACGAAATCGAACGACCGCAAGTTCTCGAGCTGGATCAAGGTGTTCTCTTGGACGGCGGCGGTCAACCGTGCCTCGCCCTCGAGGTGGCCGTACCGCTCTTCGATGAGCGTCGGAATGCGCGCTGATTCGGCGAGCCATCGCGATACGAAGCGAAGGTGCGCCACCCGCTCGGGGTGAAGGATGGCCTCGATCGCTCCGCAGTGGGTATGTCCGCACACGATGACGTGGCCGACGCCGAGCACCTCGACGGCGTATTCGATGGCGGCCGAGACGCCGCCCGCCATCCCCCGGCCCATCGACGGGACGACGTTGCCGACGTTGCGCACGATGAACAGCTCGCCGGGAGCCGTGGTCGTGATGAGGTTGGGCACCACGCGAGAATCGCAGCAGGTGATGAACAGCGTCTCGGGGCGCTGTCCCCTCTCCGCGAGGCGTTCGAAAAGACCGCGGTTCGTCGCGAAATAGTTCGACTGAAAGTGGTGGATTCCGGCTTCGAGCTTTTGCACGTGGGGACTCTACCGCGATCGGCGCCGCGCGTAACGAATCGGCCGAGGGCCGAGTTCGCCGTCATCGCACGAATTCTCGTTCTGCCGGCGTCAGCCGAAACGATCCCGCGCTCTGGCGGAAACACAGCCCGTCGGAATGTCAGCGGCGCATTCGTGTCGCCAAAGGGCGGCCACAGTCCGCGAAAGGAAATGTTTCATGACCGCAAACGGTGCTCGGCTCGACGCGCTGACGGGAGCGATCGGTTACAAGGCGCCTCCCACGACTACCAACTTCAAGGAGGCTTCGGCGGAGGCCCTCTTCGGCGAGAACGTCTTCGGGCTCGCACAAATGAAGTCCCAGCTCCCGAAGGAAGTGTTCCGATCTCTCAAGCGGACGATCGACGGGGGTCAGCCGCTGGATCCGAAGGTCGCCGACGTCGTCGCTTCGGCCATGAAAAGCTGGGCGCTTTCCAAGGGTGCAACGCACTATTCTCACGTGTTCTATCCCTTGACGGGAATGACCGCTGAAAAGCACGATAGCTTCCTCAGCCCCGACGGCGAAGGGGGCGCCATCACCGAGTTCTCCGGCAAGACGCTCATTCAGGGAGAGCCGGACGCATCGAGCTTCCCGAACGGAGGGATTCGGACGACGTTCGAGGCTCGAGGCTACACGGCTTGGGACGTGACGAGCCCGGCATACCTTTTCGAGACGGCGAGCGGATCGACCCTGTGCATCCCGACGGCCTTCGTGTCGTGGACGGGCGAAGCGCTGGACCTCAAGACACCCATCTTGAGGTCCATGCAAGCGCTCAACACACAAGCTCAGCGCGTGCTCAAGCTCTTCGGACATCATCAC
>JBAULD010000423.1:0-3678 GCA_049578005.1 Polyangiaceae bacterium | reverse complement strand
CCGCCGCCGCCCCCTCCGCCGCCGCCCCCGCCACCCCCGCTGAATGGCGCACCCAAAGAGATGGGCGGAGTGCACAGGCCCTCGCGGACCGGGCTGATTCTCGGCGGTCATGTCGGCTGGGTAATCGGCGCCGGCCAGCTCCCTCTGGCCGACGGGAGCACGATCGATACGAGCGCTGTCGCCGCCGGTGGCGTGGGATACGGGCTCGACGGCGGCCTGCGCTTCGCGCGGCAATGGTACATCGGCATCGACATCGAGCACGCGGAGCTCGCCCACGGAGACCTTTCCTCGGCGTCCCCAGACGTCTCGGATGCGCATGGGTCGACGACCCTCGCTTCGGTCGTGCTCGGCTTCATCGGCAACCCCGACTTGGTGAGCTTCTATGGGGAGATCGGCCTGGGCGCCCGCTGGCTCAGCATTACGGAGACGACGTCTATCGCGCAGACGACAACGAGCTTCAGCTCGGGGGACCTGCTTCTCGGCGCGGGCGTATGGTGGCCGATCGGTCGCTCGGTCAGGCTCCTGCCCAAAGTGACCGTGAGTTTGGGCTCTTTCGACCAGGGGCCCGGCACCCAGGCGGAGACGCACAGTTTCTTCCTGTTGGGGATGGCGGGCTTCTACAACCTCGACTTCTGACAATCTCGGGCAACGAAATACAAGCGGCTACAATTGTCGAGCACGGCTTGGACTAATTCATGTCGCCATGCATTTCGCATTGGCGGCGGCCTACTTCGGCGTGCTCCTCGCGCTCGCCATGTACGGCCTGCATCGTTCGCACCTCGTCTTCACGGTGCTCCGCCACGGGCGGACGCTTCGGGCCATGCGAGCGAAGCTCCGGGCGATCGAGCTCGAGGGCATCGAGCGCCGTCAGGATCTGCCGTGCGTCACGATTCAGCTTCCCCTCTACAATGAAGCGACCGTCGCCGCACGCCTCCTCAACCACGTCGCCGCGATCGAGTGGCCTCGTAGCCGTCTGGAGATCCAGGTCCTCGACGACTCGACCGACGAAACGCGCGTCCTCGCAAAGAGCAAGGTGGAGTCGCTTCGCGAACAGGGGCTCGACGTCGTCTACATCCGGCGGGCCGATCGAAGCGGGTACAAGGCCGGCGCGCTCGACAACGGTTTGAAAGTGGCGAGGGGGAAGCTCGTCGCCATCTTCGACGCGGACTTCCTGCCTCAGCGCGATTTCTTGCGCGCCGTCGTTCCACACTTCATCGACGATCCCCGCGTCGGCATGGTGCAGGCCCGCTGGGGACACATCAACCGAGATCACTCGATGCTCACGCGCACCCAGGCGCTGATGCTCGACGGGCACCATCTCGTCGAAAACCGGGCGCGCGCGGCCGCGGGCTGGCTATTCAACTTCAGCGGTACCGGGGGAATGTGGCGAGCGGAGGCCATCGAGAGCGCCGGGGGCTGGCAACACGACACCCTCACCGAAGACTTGGATCTGTCGTATCGGGCGCAGCTCGCGGGATGGCGATTCGTCTACCGGGAAGACGTAGTGACGCCGGCGGAACTCCCTGAGGACATCAGCGCCTTCCGCGCTCAGCAGTTCCGATGGGCGAAGGGCACGGTGCAGACCGCCCGCAAGCTGCTCGCGCGGCTAATGCGCGCCGAGTTGACGCCGATGCAGCGCGTCGAAGCATTTTTTCACCTGACGCCGCATTTCGCTTATCCGCTCATGATGTTTCTGAGCATCCTCTTGCTTCCGGCGCTCGTGCTCATGCCCGCCACGAATTTGCGCACGATGCTTCTCATCGATCTCCCCTTGGTGATCGGCACGACCGGATCGCTCGCGACCTTCTACGCAATGGCGGAACTTGCGCAGGGCCGTCGATCCATCGATGCCCTCAAGCAGCTACCGGCCCTGCTCGCGCTCGGGGCGGGTCTGGCGCCGCACCTGGCTGCGGCGGTTTGGGAGGGTCTGCGAACGATGTCCGGAGAGTTCGTGCGAACGCCCAAGAAGGGGGCGTCATTGGGCAGGTACCGCGCCGCCGCGGACTTGCCGATCGTCGAGATCGTTCTCTTCTTGATATCGGTCTCGAGCACGGTCGCCTCCGTGGAGACGGGGCACTGGTTTGCAACTCCGTTCGCGATGCTTTTCACGTTCGGCTACGGCTACGTCGCGTTCTATGTGACCTCCGAAGAGCTCGGACGGCGCAAAGTCGCACGGGCGCAGCTGGCTGGTGGACCGGCGCCCTCTGCCGCGGTCTCGATTTCGGGACGCGCCGTGGATGCTTCATCGGAAGGGGATGACTCGTCCGACGTGGCGATGGCGAGCTGAGGGCGCGCCCAAAGCCTGGCCTGAATCCGACACACGGCCGGCCGCACGACCGGCAACACAGCGCTCGAAATACTCAGGCGTTGGGATCGCTTGCAGACGACGCGTCCGCCGGTGGAGAGGTCCCCATGGAAGAAGCAACGACCATCGGTACGGCGATGATGAAGCTCGATGGAACTATCGTTCTCCAGCTCCGGGCCACGAACGGGGCAGGTTCGGCCGGGGACACCCGACTCGACTACCCTCCGGGACATCGCCAATATCAAGGCGTGCTCAAGCATCTCGGTGACCTGAAGCCGGGTGAGGAAAAGTCCGTGCCGTCGTGGACAGAATGATCGTGATGATCGAGCGCCCGAATTTAAGCACGCGTTCGCCAAAAAACGCGTTTAGACTGCCCAACCGGTGACCATGGGGGTGAGGCAGACGATCATGACCAAGGCGGAGATCGTCCAAGCGCTGTACAGCAAGGTTGGCGGATTTTCGCGCAAGGAGTCCGCAGAGCTCGTCGACCTCGTCTTCGAAATGATGAAAGAGACGCTGGGCCGCGGCGAAAAGATCAAAGTCAGCGGGTTCGGCAACTTCGTTCTTCGCGACAAGCGACAGCGCCCCGGCAGAAATCCCCAGACGGGGGAGCCCATCAACATTAGCGAGCGACGGGTCCTCACCTTCAAGGCGAGCCAGATCCTAAAGCAGGCGCTCAATCAGTTGCGCGCGAGCGGAGTCGGCGCCAACGGATCCGGCGCGGTGATGGTGGCGGCAGGCCACGGCAACGACACGACGGCGAACAAAGACTGAAGCGCGGCATGGTGGAGCTCGCCCGTGGGGGCTTGCCCCCAAAGCCGTACTACCGCATCGGCGAAGTGGCCGAACTCGTGGGCGTCGAGCCGCACGTGTTGCGCTACTGGGAGCGCGAGTTTCGCACGATCCGGCCGACCAAGAGTGCGAAAGGACAGCGCGTCTATTCACGACGCGACGTGGAAACCCTCGTTCTCGTGAGGGGGTTGCTCTACGACCAGGGATTTACGATTGCAGGGGCCAAGAGAAAGCTCCAAGAGACACGCCCCCCGCGCGCGTCCGAAGCGGGACTGCCGACGGAGACGCGCGACCAACTCCTCGCATTGCGAGCGGATATCGAGGCATTTCTCGCCGAGCTTGGCGGCGCAAACGTGACCCGAAGGCCCGGATAGCCGGGCGCGAGCGGTCGAGGCTGCACGTGAAATCTTACGCTAGAGCCCAGAAGTGATACAACGCGCGCCCGACCAATGCTCTGGCGCCGCTCGCACCTATCCCTTTTGTTGGCGCTCGTTTCGCCGCTGCTCGCCTCACCCTCCGCTCGCGCGCAGGGTGGCGCCCCGCCCCCTGCGGCGAGCGCAGTGCCGAACCCGCCCCCTTCT
>JBAULD010000422.1:0-4145 GCA_049578005.1 Polyangiaceae bacterium | reverse complement strand
GAACATGCCCGTGGAAAAGCGCCAGTTTCGAACGAGGAGCTTCCATTGGAAGGCGCCTGCCCTCTCGCGGCCCGGCAAGCTCTTCGCCAGAGCGACCCTAGTCACCAGCGTTTGTGCCGCCATGACCGCCGCTTGCCAGACGAAGAAAACGTCGATCGCGGAGCTAATCTTCCAGACGAGGATCGCCGCGCCGAGTACGCGAATCGTCGTGAATGCCACCTGAATGACGTTCGCTGTCACTTGCTTCTGCAAGCCCAGAAGGCCTCCGTTGTACACGCCCATGGGCCACTGCAGTGCGAAGGCAACACCCATGACGCGGATGCTGCGCGCGACGAGATCGCTCGAAATGTGCTGCGCGTTCACCCAGTGATTCGCGACGACGGGCGCGAGGATGACGATGCCGGCACCCGCTACTGCCCCCACGACCCAAAAGACGACTTCGATAGTCCTTACGGCGTTACGCATCTCTCGGTGAGACGACTCGTCGTCGTCCGTCGAATAGCGGGCCATTTCGCGCGTGAGGGTGGTCGAAAGACCCAGGTCGAGGATGCCGAGCACCGCCGTGAGCGAGGACCAAACCCCGACGAGGCCATAAGACTCGATGCCGAGAAGGCGGGCATAAATGGGAGGGAAGACCAAGCCGAGAGCCGTCGCCCACAACTTACCCGCAAAGTTCGCGGTGATGTTCCGGCGAAGGCTGGGCACTCCGGGGGCTCTATCGGCTGAGGGATCGCGATCGCATCGCCGCACCCTATACCCGAAATCCGGGATAGTTCCGGTCCCGATCGGACATCACGCGTTCCCCCGGCGGCCACTCGATCGCGAACGCCGGATCGTCCCAACGCACCCCCCGGGCGCAGGCGGGGTCGTAGAACTCGGACATCTGGTACAGCACGTCCGATCCGTCTTCGAGCGTCTGAAAGCCGTGAGCCACGCCCTCCGGGACATACAGCGCGAGGCCGTTGTCCGCCGTCAACGTTTCCGCAAACCACGACAAGTACGACGGCGAATCCGCCCTCAAGTCGAGGAGGACGTCGTACACGGCTCCCCTCACGCAGCGCACGACTTTGACCTCCGCATGGGGCGGCACGGAGTAGTGCATCCCGCGCAACGTACTTCGCCGCTTGTTCGTCGAGACGCTGCACTGGGCGAGGCGCGAACAAAGACCATGCGCTTCGAGCTCCTGCGCGCACCACACCCGCGCGAACGTACCTCGGTCATCCACGTGTCTTTCGAGCTCGATCGCGAACGCGCCGTTCACCTTGGTCTGCCGGAAGATCACGGAAGCACCATCACCTCGGGAATCGGAACGAAGAGCTTCCCGCCCCACTCTTGGACGTAGGCGAGCTGACGGGCGATTTCGTCCTTGATGTTCCAGGGGAGCACAAGCACGTAGTCGGGGCGCGTCTCGCGAATCCTCTCGGGCGGTTCGATGGGGATTCGGGTGCCCGGAAGGAGCTTGCCCTGCTTGAGCGGACTCCGATCGACCGCATAGTCGATGAAATCGGTTCGAACGCCGCAGTAGTTCAAGAGGGTGTTGCCCTTCGCGGGCGCGCCGTAGGCGACGATTTGCTTGCCCTCGCGCTTTCGGGCGATCAAGAACTCGAGGAGACCGCGCTTCGTCTCGCGGACTCGTTCGGCGAACCGTGCGTACGTGTCCATCCGATGCAGTCCTTGGGCCCTCTCCGCCGCGCGGAGCGCGTTGACTCGCTCCGAGATGGGCCGTGCCGGTTGGGCGGCCTCGTGTCGGGCGTAGATCCGCAGCGAGCCCCCGTGCGTCGAGAGCGCTTCGACGTCGAAGAGGACGAGGCCGTGCGCCGCGAAGACCCGCTCGGCCGTCGCGAACGAAAAGTACGAGAAGTGCTCGTGATAAATCGTATCGAATTGGTTGTGCTCGAGGAGGCTCCCGAGGTGAGGGAACTCCATCGTGAGCACTCCGCCGGGCGCGAGGAGCAAGGCCAGCCCGGAAACGAAGTCGTTCAAGTCGGGCACGTGCGCGAGGACGTTGTTGCCGACGAGCAGGTCCGCGCGCCTTCCCTCGGCCACGAGCTCGCGCGCGAGTCTGGTACCGAAAAAGCGGGCGATCGAAGGGATGCCGCTCTTCTCGGCGATGGCCGCGACGTTGGCCGCGGGCTCGATTCCCAGGACTCGAACACCCTGGTCTCGAAAGAACCGCAGCAAGTAACCGTCGTTGCTCGCGACTTCGACGACCAAGCTCGAGGACGTCAGCGCCAGCTCCGAAGCCATGTGCTGCGCGTAGCGGCGACAGTGATCGAGCCAAGAATCCGACATCGAAGAGAGGTACGCGTAGTCCGAGAAAATACGCTCCGGCGACTCGAACTCGCAGAGCTGGACGAGGAGGCAGGCGTCGCACACGAACGCGTGCAACGGATAAAAAGGCTCTGCCTTCTCCGCGGCGCCGCGGTCAACGTACGCGTTCGAAAGCGGCTGCACTCCGAGGTCGACGAACGTCCGGCTCACCGGGGCGCCGCAGAAGCGGCAGTTCATGGGAGCTCCTGATAGCGTTCGAGCTGCCTCCGCGTCTCCTTGACCATGTCCGCGCCCGCACGGTGCGCCTTGTACCAGTCGACTGTCCATCGGACCGCGTCCACGTAGTCGAGGCGAGGCCGCCATTCCAGACGCCTTCTCGACTTCGACGAGTCGAGCGTGAGAATGCGCGCCTCGTGCGGCTGAGGGTGCTCGTCGCGGGTCCACGAGGCCCCGTCGCCCCAGTTCTGGCAAACGGCGTCCGCCACGCTCGATACCGACTGCACGGCGGCGGCGGCGGGGCCAAAGTTCCAGGCTTCGGCGAAGGCCTGCGGCTCGGCGAAGAGGCGCTCGACAAGAAGCATGTACCCCGACAGGGGCTCGATCACGTGCTGCCAGGGGCGAACGCTTGCTGGGTTGCGAATGCGCGGCGCTCTGCCGTCGGCGAGCGCCGAGACGATATCGGGAACCAGCCGATCGCGCGCCCAGTCGCCACCGCCGATGACATTTCCGGCTCGAGCGGTCGCGACACCGACCGGCGCATCCTTCAAGAGCGAACGGATGTACGACGCCACCACGATTTCCGCGCAGGCCTTGCTGCTCGAGTACGGATCGTGGCCGCCGAGACGGTCATTTTCGCGATACGGCCAGTCCCATTCCAGGTTCTCGTAGCACTTGTCGCTCGTCACGAGGACGGCCGCGCGCACGTCGGGGCACGCCCGGACCGCGTCGAGCACGTTTACCGTGCCCATCACGTTGGTCTCGAACGTCTCGGCGGGCTGTTCGTACGACACGCGGACGAGCGACTGAGCCGCGAGATGAAAGACAACCTCCGGACGCCAAGCGACCACTTCGCGCATTAGGCGCGCCCGGTCGCGCACATCGGCTTCGACCCACTCGACCCCCGTGTCTATCCTCGCAACTTCGAACAGGCTCGGCGATGTCGGAGGGGCGAGCGAGTACCCGCGCACGCGGGCGCCGAGCTCCTCGAGCCAGACTGCGAGCCACGAGCCCTTGAACCCAGTGATGCCTGTGACGAAGACGCGCCGGCCTGTCCAGAAGCCGGGGTTCATTCCCATACCTTCCACGGGGCCTTTCCACTCGCCCAAAGGCCCTCGAGGTATTGTCGGTCGCGCAGGTGGTCCATCGGCTGCCAGAAGCCCTTGTGAAAGTGCGCGGCGAGCTGCTTCTCGGCCGCGAGTCGTTCCAGCGGTGCGCGCTCCCACGCCGTGCTGTCCCCTTCGATGTAATCGATTGCGTCGGGCGACAGCACGAAGAAGCCTCCGTTGATCCAGTTGCCATCCCCCTCGGGCTTCTCGCGAAAGCCGACGATCTTGGCCTCGTCGACCGTGATGATTCCAAAGCGACCGGGGGGCTGCACCGCCGTCACCGTGGCGAGGACTTTCTGCTGGCGGTGAAAGGCGAGGAGAGCCCCGATGTTCACGTCGGCCAGGCCATCGCCGTATGTGAGGCAGAAGTCATCCGCCCCGAGGTACTCCCGCACGCGGCGCAGCCGGCCCCCCGTCTGTGTGTGCTCGCCGGTATCCACCAAGGTCACGCGCCACGGCTCGGAGTACTTCCGGTGCGTCGTCATCGAGTTCCTCGCGAGGTCGAACGTCACGTCCGACATGTGGAGAAAGTAGTTCGCGAAGTACTCC
>JBAULD010000421.1:0-3084 GCA_049578005.1 Polyangiaceae bacterium | reverse complement strand
GAGCTGGGGTGAGTCACCGAGCCAATAATGGTCGTTGGCTGCAAGGATCAGCCACCGGTTCCAGTGCAGGGGGTCGCGCGCTCCGACCTGTTGTGCGATGAAGGCCCCTTCGCTGAAGCCGATGAGGACGTCGCCGCGAGACCGAACGCGGCCCGGGTACTTCTCTTGGAGCGCGACGACGGTCGCGTCGATGATTCGTTTGGCCGACTCCGCGTCGTTGTTCCACGTACGGCCGCCGCTGTCCGTCGACGCGGGCCCCTGGGGGCACACCACCCAGCCGAACTGGCGTGCGACACGCGCCCACTTCCGGCAATCCTCGAGCGCGTTGCCCCCGCGGCCGTGGAGGTAGAGCATGATCGGCCGGCGCGCTTTGGTGCGCGGCTTGAAATAGTAGGCGTCCGAGAAGCCGTGCACCTCGAGCGTCATGGGGTCGCCCGTGCCCGAAGCCTCCTTCGCTTCTAGGCTGCCGGCGACGAAGAACCACGCGGCGGCCGAGAGGAGCCCGAAGACGAGGGCACGGTGACGACAAGGAAACGGCAGCACCGGTTCGCATTTGGCTTTACCGCGAGGTGCGGGCTCGAGGCAAGGCGCCGGAGAGCAGGCCGGCGACCTTCGACGAGCGACTCTGGCGTGCTAAGCCTCACGGTCGCCGCGTCGGCTATGCTACCCGGCAACGCATGCGAGTCGTCGTCTACGCCACCCGGCGATCGATGCTTGCGCTGGCCCAGTGCCGCGCCTTCGTGGATCGGCTCCGCGCAGCCGACCCGTCCCTCCACGTGAGAGAGCTGCAGGTCGTCACGAGCGGCGATCGCATTCAGGACCGACCGCTTTCCGAGGTGGGGGGAAAGGGACTCTTCGTCAAGGAGATCGAAGAGGCGCTCCTCGATCGGCGCGCCGATTTCGCGGTCCATTCGATGAAGGACGTACCGGCTGCAATTCCCGACGAGCTGCTCCTCGCATGCGTCCCTGTGCGCGAAGACCCGCACGACGTGCTCGTCGCCCCCAGGCACGGCACGCTCGACGCCCTGCCGCCGGGCGCGCGGGTCGGCACGTCGAGCTTGCGCCGGATGGTGGCTGTTCGTGCGCGGAGGCCCGACCTGGAGATCGTGCCCATGCGTGGAAATGTCGATACACGCCTTCGAAAGGTCGACGCAGGGGACTGCGAAGCGGTCGTCCTGGCGCGCGCCGGACTCGTGCGGCTCGGCCTCGAAGGCCGCGCTACGGAGGTGCTGCCTTTCGACGTGTCGCTCCCGGCGCCCGGGCAGGGGGCGCTGGGGATCGAATGCCGGCGCGACGACCAAGACATGCGCACCATCCTCGCGCGATTGCACGACATGTCTGTGGCCACTTGCGTGGCGGCGGAGCGGGGTGTTTTGGAGGCGTTGGGGGGGGATTGCAAAACTCCCCTCGGCGCGTTCGCCGAAGGGGTCGGTGGTTCTTTTCGTCTTACCGCTTTCATCGCCGAGGCGGACGGGTCGAACCTTCGGCGGGGGCAGCGGATCGTCCCGTGGCCGGCTACCGAGTCCGAAGGGCGCGCGCTCGGCATGGAGCTGGGCCGTAGTCTGATGTGACTCCGACCCGGAGCGGAGTTTCGTTGTAAGAAATGCCGCATTCGCGCGCTGCGCGGTTTACGATTGTACGAATGGGTCTCGAGGCTGAATGCACGGTACGCGTGGGGCGGAAGACATCGGCCGGCACGGCTCAACTCGAGAGCGAAGTCCTCGTATTTCGAGGAGATTTTCGCCTGGAAATCCCATTCGACCGCATTCGGGACGTCGCGGTAGACGGCGGCGCACTGGTGGTGGCCGCCGACGATGAGGTTCGATTCGAACTCGGCGCACCGGTCGCCGAACGCTGGATGCGGCTAATCAAACAACCCAAGGGTCTGTTCGAAAAGCTCGAGATTGGTCCGGAGTCCCGAGTGGCCGTCGTGGACGTGCGCGACCCGCTCTTTCTGGCTGCGCTGCGCGAACGCTCGTCGCACGTCGCCGAAGGGCGTGTGCCCGAGGGTGCCACGACCGTCTTCTTCGCCGCCGAAACGCGCGAAGCTCTGCGAAAATTGCCATTGATCCGCGCGCGAATGCTCGACACGGGCTCGTTATGGATCCTGCGGACGAAGGGGAGCAAAGCGATTTCCGAGCCAGACGTCTTCGAGGCCGTTCGCAACGCTGGATTGGTCGATACGAAGGTCGTCGCCTTCTCGAAGACGCAGACCGCGCACAAGTGTGTCGTTCCACTCGAAATGCGCGGTCAAGTCAGGCGCCGGCCGCCGATAATGACCATCCCACCCTCGAGCCCCGTGCTCGGGAAGGTTCCCACAGAGAATCCATCGGCGAAGCAAAAACCCGAGAGGACCTCGGCGCGCACGACTGCGCGTCCTCCGGTCCCCAAGAGTGAGCCACCGGCCAAGAAGAACGCCTCGGGCTCTTCGAAATCGAATCCGAAAAAGAAGAAGCGCTGACGGGGGGCCGAGCCGACCTTCAGGGGGCTTTGAAGGCCAGGATGACTTCCGCCGTCGCGCCGGCGGAATCGACGGCCGCCCGTGGGATACGCGCTCCGACACCAGCCCCTTGCAGACAACGGGCGAGGCCCGGGAGAAATTCGGCGCCGGTAACGATCGCGGACCGCGCAAAACCAAACTCGTCGAAAGACAGGTTGAGCGTGGCCGTCCCGGTCGCGCGTCCGCCGCGAGCTCTCAGTGCGCCCCGATAACATCGCGCGAGGCCGATGTTGCGCATGGCGGCCCGCACGGCGGGCTCGCGCGCGCCCTGCGCGTTCACCAAGCCCACTTCGACGTACGCGCGCTCAGGATCGAACATCGGATCGGCAGGCTCCGGCGGCTGGATTGTCGCGGGCGAAGGCCTCGCCGGAGCCCCTGCCGATGCCGCGAGAGCCGGAGGGGCGCTTTGGGCGGGCAGCGGGACGAGGGCAAGGGAAACGCTCGCCGCCGGAGGCGCGATCGCGGTTGGCGTGGGCTTTGGGGCCGGCGGCGGCAGCGTCGTCCTGCCGTGGGTCGCGCTCGCGTGCGCCGCGGAAAACGGCGGATCGGCGCGAACCGAATCGACACCCGTCGGCGGCGCGATA
>JBAULD010000420.1:0-1660 GCA_049578005.1 Polyangiaceae bacterium | reverse complement strand
GTCGACCTCATTCCACCAGACAATTTAGCCGGCAAGCCGGCTCTCGGGATCGCCACGGCCAAACAGCCTGGACACGCGACGACCGTAGACCAGGCGTATCGCTCGCTCTTTGCCTTCTTCAAGGCTCGGCCACAAGACACGCTCTTTCTTCGCGATGACGAAGTGCAGCTTGGGCCCGGAGCCGGGGTACTAGCGATCGACGCTGAACAACGATTGCGCAAAGCGGCGCGAGCACTCGTCCAGGCGACCGCGGAAACGGCGCAGGCAGCTCTATAGACTGCAACGATGGACGACGATCGACGATGGATGGCGCTCGCGCTCACGGTCGCCCGCCGGGCGGCGCCGGCTCCCAATCCTCGCGTCGGGGCCGTTGTGATACAAAAGGGCCGTTTCGTGTCCGTCGGTTGGCACGAGCGGGCAGGGGAGGCTCACGCCGAGGTCAGAGCATTGGCAGCTGCGCAAGCGGAGGCGCGCGGTAGCACGCTCTACGTGACGCTCGAGCCCTGCAATCATCACGGCAGGACTCCGCCGTGCGTAGACGCCATCTTGGCTGCACAGGTAAGGCGCGTGGTTATCGGCTGTCCCGATCCCAACCCGCAGGTCCCCGGCGGGGGCATTGGCCGGCTGCGACTCCACCTTGTCGAGGTAAGCGTTGGCGTTCGCGTCCGCGAAGCTCGCAAGCTAATCGAAGAGTGGCACATGCTCGTCGCGGCACGCGGCCGTCGCCGTCCCGGGCGGCCATACACGGCTGACGGTGAGCCTTAACCACATCGATGGCCCAATTCGAATGGTCTTCACCCCTGGCTGCGCTGCGCGGTGCCGGCCGCGTCCAGGGCGGCATTGCTGGGACCTTACGCGGCGCTGGCCTCGCAAACAAGAGGCAGCCCAGCCTTGTGCCAACCACGCGTGCCCCCGCCGAGATTGTAGAGCTTCGTCAGTCCATGAGAATGAGCCAACCTCGCGGCGGTTTCACTCCGGACGCCGGCCGCACAGACGAAAATGATTCCGTCACGCGGCAACGCTGCCTTCGGATTCGCCCGGAGCTGAGCCAGGGGTACGTGGCGGGCGCCAGCAATGTGCCCGCAGTGCCACTCGCTCAGTTCTCGAACGTCGACCACGTCCACGTCGCCCTGCAACATCAGTTCTTGCGCCTGCTGTGGCGTCACCGTGTGGATCATGACGTCTATTATAGTGGACGACTCTCGACGCGCAAGCCCGTAGCGAGGAAACAGTGCGCAACACGTCTCGCCGCGTTCGGTCTAGCGGGACGACGCACGGGCCCGTCGCTCCGACGGCGTTTCAGACGCAAATGGGGTCGTGGGGGACGAGGTTGCGGCGAAATGGCGACGTTCATCCCCACCGGCGGGTCCGGTGCCGTCGGAGAGCCCGGGCGTGGGGCACAAGGCGCAGCCGTCACCGTGTGACGGGAATGCGGCCAATGAATTCTCGCCCGTCCGACCGCTTGCCGGGGCTCGATCGCGCCGCGCGGTTCAGTGCGCTGGCATGCGGTTCTCATAGTTTCCGCCGGAACTCTAATCTCCGGAGACAGCCCCATGGGAAGCGCGCACCTCACCCTGAAAGACGGCGTCCAGATCTTCTACAAGGACTGGGGGCCCAAGAACGCATCGGTCGTCTTTTTTCACCACGGTTGGCCGTTGAC
>JBAULD010000419.1:0-6100 GCA_049578005.1 Polyangiaceae bacterium | reverse complement strand
GTCGACCTCCGCGCGACGGCCGAGGCGTGCCGGCGCGCGGGCGCTCTCCTCGCGGTCGACAACACGCTCGCGACCGCGGCCGGGCAAGACCCGTTCGCGCTCGGGGCGGACGTGGTAGTCGTCTCGGCGACGAAGGCAACGAGCGGCCACAGCGACGCGGTCATCGGCCTGGCAGCCGCGAAAGACGCGGTGATTCTCGAGAAGCTGCGAACTGCGCGGACGATCGGCGGCGCGATCCCCGGCGTGCTCGAGGCTTGGCTCTGCCTTCGGGGGATCCAGACGCTCGACCTGCGAATCCGGCGAGCATCGGAGACAGCGCTCGCGGTCGCGCGTGCGCTGGCCGGACGCCTGCCCGTCCGCTACCCAGGTCTCCCCGAGCATCCGCATCACTCGCTCGCCGCGCGGCAAATGAGGCACTTCGGGCCGGTCCTCACGTTCGACCTCGAGACGAAGGACCGCGCGGAGGATTTTTGCGGGCGGCTCGAGCACATCGTGGAGGCGACGAGCTTCGGGGGCGTGGAGACGTCGCTCGAGCGGCGCGCGCGCTGGGGCGCGGATGCGGTATCACCCGGGTTGATTCGGATGTCGTGTGGGCTGGAGGAGCCGGAGAGAATCCTCGCAGAGTTGAACGGCGCACTGGGCAGCCGGTGAGAACGGCGGGCGCTCGCTCCGCGAAAATTCGTCGATTCTTTTGTGACCGAATCGCGACATTCCCGATTAAGTGGGTGTGGGAAGAGGAGAGTTGAACCGGAAAGGCGCCCCGCGCCACAGAACTTGCGCTCTTTGCCCGACGATGGAAAGCACAACGCTTCTCAGAAGCGCCGCTTTGACGATGGGTCGCGACAATTTCTCTATTGGAAACGTCCCCGCGCCCATTGAGAATGCGGCTGCGCCAACCGAGAGAGCCGCTCTGTATGGCGGATTGGTCTCGCCTCGTTGAAGGCCGCCGCGCCAGGGTTGATATGTTTGGCGTACCGCAGTGCGGCGAGGGACCATTCTCTGCTTCGGAGGGGATCCGCGGGCAGCCTCGCGCGGCTCCGCGTGCCAACCAACCGCGACGCGTTTCGTGAGCCCTGCAAGCCGCGTTCTCGGCGCGGAATGACGGACTTGAGGCCCTCAGGCCACTCTACTTATCGGACGAACCCGCTTCGGAAGATTTGAACCCTTTCCAGTGCTCGAGAATGACGCTTGACCCGACGTTGACCGCGTGATGAGGAAAGAAGTATGCCAGCGAATCTCGACCATGATGCGTTCTCGCCCGAAGAAGGGCAGGACGACGACTACGCGGACGTGCGATCGGGGCGGCGGCCAACCATGCGCTCCGCGGCGCCACCGGCCTCCGAGCCGACCGCGCCTACCGCGCCAGTCCCATTCGCTCGCAGGCCGCTCACGCTGCTCGACAGCGAGCGGTACACGGAACAAGTGGTGATCGGGTACGGCGGTTCGAGCGTCGTCGTCCGCGCATTCGACAACGATTTTCTTCGCTGCGTCGCCGTCAAGATCCTCAAGCCGGAAATCGGCAACGACGGCTCGCGGGTCGACCGATTCGCCGAAGAGGCTCGGATCACAGGGCAGCTCGAACATCCGAACATCGTCCCTGTGTACGAGCTGGGGCGCGATCGAGCGGGGCGCAGGTTTCTGTCGATGAAGCTCGTCCAGGGGCAGAACCTCCAAGAGACGCTGCTACGCCTCGGTGACTCGCGCCTCGAACCCGCCCACCTCGCCGAGCTCGTCCAAGTGTTTCAGAAGGTCTGCGACGCCGTGGCCTTCGCGCACAGTCGCGGCGTAATCCACCGCGACCTCAAGCCCACGAACGTGATGATCAGCGACTTCGGCCAAGTCTACGTCTTGGACTGGGGAATCGCGCGCGTGTTGCCCGACGACGCCTGCCACGAAGGCCCCCGCGTCCGCGTCCGCCCGGGCCCCGCGCACCACTCGGAGCTCGATCCCGCGGGAACTCCCGTCGGAACGCCGGGGTACATGCCGCCCGAGCAACTCAAGGGCCGGCACCACCAGCAGGACACGCAGACAGACATCTTCGCCCTCGGCGCCACGCTATACGAGATTCTCACCGGACAGGCTCCGCTGACCCCCGCGATCATGCGCGCTCTCTGGTCCGAGAAGAGCCCGACCCCCGTCCCGGCGCCCGAGAAACTTGTCCCGGCAGGTCGAGTCCCTCCCGAGCTATCGCGCATCGCGATGCGTGCGCTCTCGTTCGATCCCGTGAATCGATATCTGTCGGTGGCCGATCTAAAACGCGATATCGAGTCGTTCCAGCGTGGTACCTGGGACGCCCCGCGAGCCACCGTGCCGGCCGGCGCGGCGATCGTCACGGAAGGCGAGATCGGCGACGCGGCGTACGTCATTCTCGAGGGGTACTGCGTCGCGCACCGACGCGACGGCGAGTCGGACGTCCAGCTGCGCGTCATGGGGCCGGGTGACGTGTTCGGCGAGACCGCGGTGTTTTCGGGCAAGCCGAGGAGCGCCAGCGTGAACGCGCAGACCGACGCGGTGCTGCTGCGAGTCACCGGCGACGTACTCTCGAAAGCGGTGGGACTCAACTCTTGGATGGGAAGCTTCGTACGTGCGCTGGCGGATCGGTTCCGGGAGGCGGATCAGAGGTTGTATGCGCGGGAGCGGGCGGGGGGGGTGTAACGGAGCTAGCTGCGGTGCAAGACCCAGCGCGTCAGCTCCCGTAAGAACCGCTTGTCGCGTGAGTCTTGCAGTCGGTCGAAAGTAACTTCGTACTCGTGGCAGGCCGCCCCCGCCAAGGCGTGGGCTGCGCCATGGGCGTGCTCGATGCAGCCATATACGTCCATGCGCTCGCGTATCCATCGCACGTCGTCCCGGGCTCGCTCGGACCGGGGGCGCGCAAGGATTGCCGTGAGCCGCTCGAGCTCGGCGTCGCCCGCTGAAACAGCTGGATCATCATGAGCGTGCGCTTGCCTTCCCAGATGTCGCCGTCCAGCTCCTTGTACCAACAGGTCTTCTTCAGGACCATACGAAGATAGTCCTCCTCGTGGAGACCGAGCGCGTTGTCTCGCCGCGTGCTGCACACCTCGTCTATCGCCACGATCGGTCCCACGACGGAACCGAGAGCATTGGACGAAAGCGCACCCAAGGTCCCCCTCCCGTTCGATTACCCTTACGCGGCTTCGAAAAGAGAAAGTGAGGATCTTGCCCTGGACGCCTCCAAGCGCGGATTGGATGTCGTGGTGGTGAATCCGGGAATACTCTTCGGGCCGGGCGACGTGAATTGCACCAGTACTCAGTTCATTTTGCGCTATCTGCGGCGTGAGGTCTGGACGTATCTGGGTGGCGGGGCTTCTTTCGCCGACGTTCGAGACGTAGCGGCCGCGTACGTCGGTGCCCTCCACCAGGGACGCCGTGGCGAGCGGTACGTCCTTGCCGGTGTGAATCGAACGTATCAGCAATTGCAAGAGGAGCTCCGTCGGCTCACAGGACTTCATCGTTCAGCCCCGGTGCCCCAACCGATGGCCGAGTGGGTTGCATTTTGGTCTCAAGCCGGCGCGGCCTTCGGGCGACACCCGTTCGAAGAGTTCAACCTTTCGGTCGTCCGTTGGGCGTCGCTCTTCAACTACTGCAGTGCGCGAAAGGCCGAGACCGAACTTGGTTACCGCGTACGCGAGTTTTCGACGACTCTCGCCGACACGATAGCCGACCACCTCCGACGAGGGGCGGCCCGAGCCACAACGGGCGAACTCGTCAACATCCTCCGCGGTTCGTGACGAGCGAGAGAAGCCTACTCCCCGGCCCCCAACTCCAACCTCACCGGAAACACGAACGAAGCCCTGCCCGCCTCCGGGCAGGCGCCCGACTGAAGCGGCGTGAACGTCGCCACGAGCGCCCCCACACAAGCGACGAACGGAGGCCCGAGCTCCGGGTCGAGGTCCTCGTCGCCGGCGCGTACCGTCACTTTGCCCTCTTCCGGTTTGGCCGTGAACACGAGATCGACGAACGGCGGCGGCCGCACGCGACCCGCACACGCGCACACGCGCTCGCGCGCGGGGATCAGCGCCGGGGAGAGCGAACGCGCGATGACGCTGGATTCGTCGAACGCTTCCCGGCGGACGTCGTTCGCGCAAATGACGACGACACGCGCGTCGCCGCCTGCGAGGTCGAGGGTCCACGGCGCGCCACAAGCGGACGGTCCTTCCGGGCCCCGGCCGGTCGACGCAACGTTTCCAAGGCCGAACGACTGCGACGGGGCAGTCCGTGGCGACGGCGCGCGGACCGTCGGCCTGGCGCCGGCGGTCGTACAAGCGGCACACAAGACGAGGGAGATCGCGCGAGGCGCCGAACGCACGACCGGGAGTGTATCAGCGGGCGGCTTTGGCGCGCGCAGCGCTTCCGAGGCGTCGGGAAAGTTCGGCCAGCACCCGTCGCATTGGGATGGAGCGGGACCGAAGGCCGACGAAGAGCTGGTACAGCGTGTCCGCGGCGAGAAAGACAACGCGCTCTTCGCCGTCGCTCTCGAAAGCCTGGGCAAGCTTGCCCGATTCTTCCCGAAACTTCGCGGCGATACTGGGGATTCCTTCGTCGAGCGGTCCTTTCGTCACGCCGTTGATGCTCGAGCGACGGGAGGCTTCGATGTCGGCCTCGAGGGCCGCCAAAAGCGTCTGCGGCTGCTGGCTCGCCTGCCCGAGGCGCGCGCCTTCGACCGACTGGAAGAAGCAACTCTGCGCACCGGAGTGGCAGGAGGGGCATTGGGGATCGCTGGAGTAAATGAGGACGTCCGCGTCGCAGTCGGCGAGCACCCGACCGACCGCGGTTTCCTGGCCGCTGGCGCGGCCCTTCTGCCAGAGTTCTTGACGCGACCGGCTCCAGAAAGTCGCGTGTCCTGTCTCGAGCGTTTTGCGAACGGCGGCGTCCGTGGCGAAGGCAAACATCCGGATTTCGCCCGTAATGTGATCCTGCATGATCACCGGGACGAGTCCATCCGTGTCGTACTTGAGAGGCAGCTGCGACATCAATGCCCTGTCTCCTGCCCAGATAACCACCCGAGTGTTTCCGCTCGGTTACGACGAGGTGAGGGAGCGATGGCGGCACCCTGATGAACGTCCTCTGCGGAGGCGCAGAGAGCCCCCCTCTGCGCGGTCACCGGTCGCTCCGCACGTACCACGTCACGTTCATCGTCGCGACTTCGACGCCCGCGTCGTCCTGCAGCGCGACTCGGACGTCGAACGTCGCTTTCTTGTCCTGCTTGAGACGTGCGGCGATTTCTTCGACCGATTCAGCTAGCGAGCCCGCGGCCCGGATTCGACCGCGCGCGGGTTTGCGGTATTCGATCGCAGCGCTCTTGGCGACGGGCATCGCCCCCGCGAGCGCCGGAGCGAGCAGGCGTAGCATCGTCGCCCCGGACGCACTCTCGCCAAGTGTGAAGAGCGCCCCCGCGTGCAATGTGCCCACGTGGTTATAGAGAGACTCGTTTTCCGCGAGGACGAGCGCGCCGTCTTCGTTGGGTCGGATCCCTACATGCTTCGGGAACGGAAGCCCCGTCACGAGCACGGAAGCAGGGTCTGGATCGACCATGTTCCGACTATAGCGGGAACCCTCTCTTTCGCTGCTAGCGATTGATCAGCACCAGGTCCGCCCGGCGATTGCGCGAACGGCCTTCTTCGGCATCGTTGTCGGCGACGGAACCCTGTTCGCGATTGCCCGCGGTCTCGATGCGGTAGCTCGAGATGCCTCGCGAGACGAGCATTTCTTTGACGGCGTCGGCGCGCGACCGGGAGAGCGGCTGGTTGACGGCCGGATTGCCGACGCTGTCGGTATGGCCCTCGATTCGCACGCGCGACGACGGGTACGCCGCCAGGATCGCCGTCAAGTCGTCCAGCGTCTTGCTCGAGTCCGAGGTGACGGTCGCCGTGCCCGACTCGAAGTTCAGGCCACTCAGTTGGAAGGACTGCGGCAGCGCGATCGCCGGGTCTCGCAGGGCGTTGGCCAGCCCGACCTCGGAGCTGCTGGCTTCGAGGTCGAGCGTCTTTCCGCCGGGCAGGACGATCGTCGCCATCGCCGGGTTCTCGGCGCTGCGCGGCTCCGCCGCCGGCGCGGCGGACGTTCCGGGTCGGGGCGCTTC
>JBAULD010000418.1:0-2312 GCA_049578005.1 Polyangiaceae bacterium | reverse complement strand
GCGCCGCCGCCTCGCTCGGGCGCACTTCGTCGAGGTCGCGCACCGATCCGCCGACCACTAGACGCCGGTATCCGTCGGCCGCGAGCTTCTCGCGGAGGTCGAGAAATTGCTCAGCGTCGTCGACGCGTATCGGATACGTCACGAGCGCCCTCGACCCGTCGAACGATTCGGCCAGCCGCGCGGCCGCATCGCGCGGCGATGTGTCGACGGCCGGAAGGTCGCAGGTAGGGCATGTCGGGACCGCTTCGCGCGAGAAAAGAGCCGCGAGATACGGCTCGAGATCGGCCATCGTAGCGAGCGTCGAGCGGCTCGATTTCACGGGGGCGCGTCGATCGACGGCGACCGCGGCTGCCACAGGGGCGAGTTCGTCCATCGGAGGCCGTTCGAGCCGCTCCAGGAATTGACGGGCGTACGGGCTGAAGCTCTCCACGAAGCGCCGTTGCCCTTCGGCGTAGAGCGTATCGAGCGCGAGCGACGACTTGCCGGCTCCACTTGGCCCCGTGAGGGCGACGAGCTGCCCGGGGAAGAGCTCGAGGTCGACGTTTTTCAGGTTGTGCGTGCGAGCGCCGCGAAGGCGGATCGGGAGCATCGGGGGGGCCAATATGCACCCGATCCGAGGCGAGCGCCGCAGGTGCGACGCGGATGAGCCGCAGGTTTCGGGAGTCCGCCCGGCCCGAGGTCCGCCCAGCGGTTGGGGCATGCCCCGTCGCGACTTATCGATTTACGCGCGGATGGGCCCCGGTGTGCCGCTCGACCTCGAGCGCCCAGGGCGTGCCGGCGTACTGATTGACCATGATCTCCGCCTCGCCGCGCGCTTCGGAGACTCTCCCGAGCTGCGCGAGACATCGAACGACGACGGCAGCGCGCTCGGCGGCGTCCGGGCCGCCGGGGAAACGCAGGTTGCCCTCTCGAGCGAGCTGAAGCGCGATGTCCGGCGCCGTGGCTTCCGCACTTCGCACGCGGGCCATCAACCTGCTCTCGTCGACTGGGCCCGAGGAAGCCGCCGGGGCGAGAATCGCGTAGGCGGTGCGGAGCAACACGACGCCTGCGGTCACGATGGCGAGGACGCCCATCCCGACGGTGATCGTCGTGCGCGTCACCGGTGTGGACTCACGGGCACGTGAGTTCGGCCATGTGCGCATCGTAGAGGTTCTGCATGGGGACCTGCATCGCGGGCCACGCCGTGGCGGCATCGATGGGGACTACTTGTCCGTCGAAGTCGATCGTCGGAACGGGATCGGCATTCTCGTACTGCCGCGCCCACGCTCCCCCGTAACCTCCGTCGTAAAGATTCGTATACAAATCCGCGGCCGCGACGCCGTTCGTATCGATCGCGTAAAACTCGCCGATGACGATCGGCTTGTTGTCGCCGAGCGCCCAATAGGCCGCGGGGTGGACGAACGGGGACGCGATTGCGCTGGCGCCGTTGGCGCTGCCTTCGGGCCCCCAGTTGTCGTAATAGTGCACTTCGTAGAAATCGAGTGTTCCGGTAGCCTTGCCCCCCACCGAGGCGAGAGCGTAGTCCGAGTACAAGTCTTGGTTGCCGTCGACCGTCGAGTTGGCCAGGAAACTCCACGCGCCGTTCGTGACGAGGGCAGACGGATCGGCCGCATGGATGGCGGCAGCGAACCAGTTCACGGTCTTTTGAACGACGTTCTCGTCGACCTTGTTGGCATCCGGGACCCAGCCGTTCTGGGTCGTCATCCCCTCGGGCTCGTTGAATATCTCCCAGGAATATAGCCCCGGATAACCTCGGAGCGCGCTGACGAGGGGAGTGAGAACATTGTCGATGTACGCTTGGCGGTTTGCGTCCGTCGTCAGAAGGTTGCGGTTGTTCGCGGTGATGGTCGCCGGGATAAGCTCGTTGTCACCCTGGAGCATGTCGAACGACCAAAGGCTGATGTCGACGCCCACGCCTGCAGCGCTTGCATGGTCGAGGATGTGTTTGACATCGTCGATTTCGGACGCGGTCAGCGCTTGTGCCATGCCGTTCGAATCGTAGCCGGGGGTGACCGTACCGTTCGTGTGAAACCACCAGCGTACGACGCGCCCGCCGGCCGCGAACGTATTGGCAAACAGCGTATCGAATTTTCCGAGGTCGGGATTCGGAACGTCCGAGGCAAAGTTGATCCACGCCGCATTGAGCCCGCTCGCGAACTTCGGTCTGCACGTCGTGGACGCATCCGGTTCGGGTCCCGTTTCCGCCGTGCCCGCCTCGGTATCCGAGAGCAGCCCGGAGTCCGACAGCGCACCTGCGCCCGATTCCGAGGACGAACCCGATTCCGAGGATGATCCCGATTCACGGGGACTCC
>JBAULD010000417.1:0-5536 GCA_049578005.1 Polyangiaceae bacterium | reverse complement strand
GGCTCCTGTCGATCGGCGTCGAAGACGTGGAGCGGATCGAGGTCGTGCGCGGTCCCGGTTCCGCACTTTACGGCGCCGACGCATTCAATGGCGTCATCAACATCATCACGAAGTCGCCCGGCAGGGGGGCCAGCGGCTTCGCCGTCGGATACGGAGACCGGAACGCGAGCCACGGCAGCATTTGGGCGACCGGGCGCGAAAAGGAAATCGCCTATCGCTTCTCGGCGGGCTACGACTACGTTCCGCGCTGGAGCCGCGAGGTTCCAGCCGGTCGGACCGACTTGCATCTCGCAACGGGCGACCAGGACACGTCTCAACGCACGCTTCGGCTCGACGCGACCGTGACGCGTCCGATCGGAAAGGACGTGAAGGTCGCGGTTCAAGGGGGCTATAGCACCGGGAGCTACGAGATTCTGTCCATCGGCGGGGAACAGGACCATGTGCTGGGTCCGATCGAATCTTCCGATCTGTCCGCGTTCCTGCACTCGAAGCACGTCGAAGCGCGAGCCTTCTGGAACCGGATCTCCGCAGTGCAAGAGAACAACGCGGCCTATTTGGGCCAATCGCTCCTGCCGGCTCGGAGCGTGCTCGACGTCGTCGACGCGGAGCTCCGGCTGATCGATGAATTCGAGACGGGCCGGAGCGTCAATCACCACCTGCAAATCGGCGTCGAATACCGTCTCAAGTCCGTCGAGTGGACCTACCAGACGGCCGACGAGGTCGAGCACCACGGAGGGCTATTCGTTCACGACGAAGTGAACCTCGGCGCCAGGGTCGCCCTCGTGGGCGATTACCGCGCCGACTACGTCCCTTACCTCGACCGGGTCGTCCAGTCGGCGCGCGGGTCGGTTCTTCTGCACCCGACCACGCAGTCGACCGTGCGCGGGATCGTCGGCACGGCGTTCCGAACGCCCACCTTTCTCGAGTCGTACTTGGACATCCCGTTTCAGCTCCCAATCACCGGCGGGGCACTCCTGACACGAGCGCAGCCGACGCCGCTGCAGCCGGAGCAAATTCTAACGGCCGAACTAGGTTATCTCAATTCACAGAGCGACTATTTTACCGTCGACAGCGCCCTCTTCTACAACCGTGCGAGCAATCTCATCGAGCTCGGACCGAGCCAGTCGATCACTCTCGCGGACGTGGCCGGCCAGTCGACGCCGACTGCCCCGAGCAGCACCACGGGGCTCTATCCACTCTTCGTGAACGGATTCGAGAATCAGTGCCAGGTATTCGGCGTCTACGGTGGCGAGCTCGGATTGAGAACGTTCCCGGTGGAGGGCCTCGACGTGTATGCGAACTACACCCTCATGGACGTCGAGCAGGACGACGGTCGCTGCGACGCATCGCAGCGCGCTCTCGTCGTCCACGACGCGAGAACCAGTGCGCACAAAGTCAACGCCGGCATTCAGATCAGGACCGCGGTCGGCTTTGGAGCGTCGGTCGACTTCCACTACGTCTCGCCCGAGGATTGGGCCGAGCAGGTCATCGACGTTCAAAGGCAGCGCTTCGCGTTCCAGTCCTTTCACCTCGACGCGTACACCCTGCTCAACGCACGAGTCGGATATCGCTTCCTGCGCGAGCAGGCGGAAGTGAGCGCCGTCGCGTTCAACATGCTCGACGACCAGCACCGCGAACACCCCTTTGGCCAAGTCCTGGATAGGCGGCTCATGGGGTTCTTCTGCTTCAAGTTTTGAATCGAAGTCGACATGAAGCCGCTCCGATCGACCCCTCGACTGACTCTTGGCCTCATCGTGTCCATCGCCGTCGGCTGCGGCGCCGTGCCGGACGATCCGGGGCCGCGTATTTTCCCTCCCAAAGGAATCATTCGCGGTACGGTTTCCTACGAGGGGCCTCGCCCTTGCTCGCGTGGAGGACACATCGTCGGCAACGCGGTCATCTTCGTGTTCGATCGTCGCAACCCGCCTCCGCCGGTTGGCTTCGCGGCGGCACCCGTAAACTTCGCCGACGTGACGGGCGACGCGCTCTTCGCGAGCGAGCCCCGCTACACCGGCCCGGACCTCTATTGCCCACTGCAGTCCGGCTTCACGGACACCATTGCCGCGAGCGCCCCGTTCGTAGTTGCTCCACTCGATGGTGGCAGCTACGAGATTCATGCCTTCTTCGACTATACGGGCGATTTCTTACCGGAGTTCACGATACGCAACTTGCCCGAACGGGGTGACGTGGGCGGCGGCTACGTCGACACGATCGACGCCGTCCAGCCGGCGAACGCCGGAAATCCGAACTATCTCCCTCGCTTCTTGCCCGTCGACGTTGGCGTTCCGTCGACCCCATCCGGCGCGGCAATTCCCGACTTCGTCATCCCCGACCAGGGGTTCGTTGCCGACAACGTCACCGTGACCATTGGGGCGCCGCTGTCGAGCACGCGGCCGTATTTTTTCGCGCAGGGCGAACAGGTGTCGTTCGACCCGGCGGCGATGGCACTCTCTTCCGCGGTGGTCCAGACGTCCAGCGAGGCGGCGAGTAGCTCGACCGGAATCGAGGGAGCCTCGGAGACCGATGTCGACTCGTTGCCGATTCTGACGATCCCCGAGGATATCGGCGTACTCGCGCCGCCGGTGAACGTCTCGCTTTCCAGCTCATACTTCTTCGAGTCCTGGTTCCCGCACCTGCGCCTAGAATGGGGCGTGCCCGCGGGCGAGCTTGCCGCGGCCACGGCGTCACCATTTGGCATGCAGGTCACGCCCTTCGGCCAGGGGATGCAGGAAACCGGTCTTCTCGTCTGGCAGAACGCGACGTTCGATCCGACGACCCAGCAGTACCTGCCGGCGGACATCCCCGAGGGGAGTGTCCCTGAGCTCTGGCCTCGGGTCGTCCTCACCAAGGTTTCTTCGGCTTCTTCGACGGGGGCGGCCGGCCCGATGGTCGTTCTCGAGGGAATCACGCTCCTCGCGAGCGAAGACGCGAATCGGCCGGACTCGCTCTTTGCCACCGCAGCGGCCGCCATCGGCGGATCACTCTTCGACCCGGGACCAGGGCAACCCAAGGTCTTGCCGCAGGACCACCTGACGGTGGTGCTGCGGCCCAGCGCGATCTGCTTCCCTTCCCCGACGGGCCCGGGGACGCTCGTCGTTCCGCACCCCACCGCAACGAGCGCCGACCTCGATTGCTCGAACTCGCCGTGCGTGCCGAACGGAACGCCTGGCCAGCCCATCGCGCCGCCCGACCTCCTGGCGAGGCTCGGAGGTCGGGTCACGGACATCGCGACCGCTTGCCTGCCGACAGGGCGATATGCGATCAGCGTGGTCTACCCGGATGGTCAGGCGTGGACGGTGCCCAACGAGGCGGGTATGTGCTCGGGCACCGAAGGGGCCACCGATTACGCCTCCCACACGTGTGCGCTCGAGCCGCGGCCGGTCCTCTATTCTCAGGGGAGCCGGGCCGTCGTCGAAGTCGTGGCGGCCCAAGACCCGACATACTGCCAAGCGAATCCCCTGCCGCCGGCTTGCGTCGGGAGTCCTTGAAATGGCCTTCGTGCTAAAGGCCGCATCGTGAACCGGCGCGCTCTCTTCGTGCCCATCGACGATTCGACGCCGGTCCGGTCGCTCGCCGACCGCGAGTGCGCGCTCGTCGTCGGCAATTTCGACGGCGTCCATCTGGGGCACCAGGCGGTGCTCCGGCACCTCGTCGCTCAGGCGCGTACGGGAGGCCTCGCCGCCCGCGTGCTCACGTTCGATCCCCACCCGGCGGCGGTCGTAGGGACCGGGCTGCCCGCAGTCTTGACCACGATGGCCCGCCGTGTCGAGCTCATGGGAGCGCTCGGCGTGGATTGCGTCTACGTCCGACGATTCGACGCATCGTTTGCGGCGTGGAGCGCCGAGCGATTCGTACGCGAGCTCGTGGTCGACGCGCTACGCGCGCGTATCGTGGTCGTCGGTCACGACTTCCGTTTTGGCGCAAAGCGTTCGGGCGACCTGTCGCTCCTGCGCGCGCTCGGGCAACGCCTATGCTTCGAAGTGGAGATCCACCCCGTAGCGAGTGATGCCCGTGGCGCGTTCTCGAGCACGCGCGCGCGCGAGGCAATCGCCGCCGGCGATCTCGAGGAAGCTGCTCGTGTATTGGGCCGGCCGCACGAACTGTCGGCGCCCGTGGTACATGGCGACCACCGGGGGAGACTCTTGGGATTTCCGACCGCCAATATCGAGCCGGTGGCCGAGATGCTTCCGCCGGACGGCGTGTACGCCGTTTCGGTGGGCGAGGTCGACGAGCACGACGACGAGAAGCTTCTCGCTCGGGGTGTCACGAACATCGGCATCCGGCCGACGATCGCAGCGGCGGGTGAAGCCAAACGCACGATCGAGACCTTCCTGCTCGATTTTTCCGACGACCTCTATGGACGTCGCCTGCGCATCCACCTTTCCGCGCGGCTTCGAGGCGAGCGCAAGTTCGGATCGTTGGACGAGCTCAAAGCGCAAATCGCCCGCGATGTCGCGGCCGCGCGAGGACCGCTTCCGGCAGGAATTGCGGGAGGATGAGACTACACCTCTTGCGTCCGCCGCGCCGGCGTCCCATGAAGACGGGATGAGTCGTGCAGAGCTGGAGCAGCTGGATCGCGAGATCCTGATCAAGCGCGCGGAAGAAGCGGGCGTCACGCGGGCGCGCATCTTGACGCGCCCCGAGCTCGTCGACGAGCTTCTCGTCCGCAGCTCTGCAGACGATGCGGCCAAAGAGCGAATGCGGGGGTTCTTCGGACTGGCGCGTGATCTGCTCGCTCGCGTCGTCGAACGCGGGCTCCACTTGCCAGATGCCGCCGAGCGCATCCGAACCCTTCGTTCGCCGCCGTCGACGAGGCGCGCCGTTCCGGCCGCTCTCCCTACCGTCACGCTGGCCGAGATCTACGCGGCGCAAGGACACCGTGACCGTGCAGTCGAGACGCTCGAAGGGGTGCTCTCGCGGGAGCCGGACCACGCCGCGGCGCGAGCGCTCCTCCAGCAGCTTCAAGACGCGACCTATCCTGTACCTCCACCGCGTATGGCTCCGGAGAAGCAGGAGGAGGGCAATTTGCCGTCGGAAAGCGAGCCCGTTCGAGTGGCGTCGTCTCACGGCGGGCGGGCGTTCGAGAGGGAAGGCGCGACGCAGGAACCCGCACACGTGCTCGACGACGCCCCGCTGCCGCCGCGCTACGACGTCGACGAATGCGTCGCTATCCCCGTCGATCCCAGAACGCTCTACGTTTATTGGGAAGTTCGCCAGCGTACGCTCGAATACGTGCGGGCCTCTCGTCCCGAGGGCTCGATTGCCCTCCGGGTCGTCGTCGTCGTGCCCACGTGGGAGGGCCCAGGATCGAGCCTTCGCGATCACGATGTGAGGGTCGCGCTCGGCGATTTGTTCGTGCGTGATCTCCCCCCCGGCAGCGTCGTCCGGGCGGCGATCGGCTGGAAGCACGGCGACTCCTTCGTCCCGATGGCCCATTCACCCGCGCTGGAGACACCTCCCGACGCACCTTCGCCGCTCGTCGCCGACGTCCTCGTGCGGTGGACGCCCCGCGGCACGACGCCCGTGAGTCCGAGCG
>JBAULD010000416.1:0-3524 GCA_049578005.1 Polyangiaceae bacterium | reverse complement strand
CACCAAGATGGTGATTGAGTTGCTCGAGATTCTGTCGCCGCCTTCTGCGCCACCTGACGTGCACGGTGCGCCGAAAGACGCGAAGATGGAGCGGGACGGGTTGGCGACAAGAATAATCGCAGGAGGGACGGGCGCGGTTCACCCTACTATCAGAGACGTTGTCACTGTGACTTACACCGGATGGACCACGGATGGAAGGATGTTCGAGTCCTCCTACTCCCGCGGCAAGCCAGCTACGTTCGCCATCGACGCAAAGGTTCCCGGGTTGGCGGAGGCGCTGCAGCTAATGGTAGAGGGAGAGGAGCGTCGCATCTGGATACCGGAAGCGCTTGCGTATGGCGCGAGACCGCAGCGACCCCACGGAACGGTTGTCTTCGACGTGGTACTGCTGAAGATCGAGCAGGCGCCCCCGCGCGGCGCCGTCCAGCTCACTGCACAGTAAGGCTGGCGAGCCCCTCCTGCCAGTTGCTGCGGGGGGCAGCGCTTGCACATTGGCGCGGCCTGCGCCCAACGGGGATCCGCCGCCGACCGCTTTCCGCACGGCCCGGGGTCGCACCCTTCAGGCCTGCAAGAGCAAGTCGAGGTCGCCGTTGTACGTCGTTCCGACGCTCGCGACGGGCAAACCCACGGCGTGGCAAACGCTGGTCAGGAGCTGATTGTTCGGAACGTTGGCCGCGAACTCGACGCAAGTCCCCTGCTTGAAGAAGCCCCCTCCGCTGCCGACGATGAGGTAGGGAATGCTCACGACATCTTCCGCGGCGCCCTCGTTCATGTCGTTGGATACGAGGATGACCGAGTTGTCGAGCGAGGTGGACGCCCCCTCGGTGTTGGCCGCGAGCTGGCCCACGAGGCGTGCGACCTGGCTGTAAAACCAGGTGTCGATTTGCGTCTTCTGGGGGTAGGCAGCCGTGCCCTCGTGAGCAATGAGCTCGTAGTTGCCGGGGATGCCGAGCCAGGGGAAGGTCAGGCTGAGACCGCCACCGTCGTCGATGAGCTCGAGCGTGGTCGCCCGGGCGACATCGCACTTCACCGCTGCGGCGATGAGGTCCATCATCATCGCGACCTGAATGGGGTAGTTGGCGTTCATTCCGAAGGTCAAGCCGGTGGGCATGGGCGACAGCGGCTGGCAGCCCGGCAAAATGGCGAGCCCTTGTTCGATCGCGCGAATCGAAGCCAAGTGAGCGTCGATCTTCACTTTGTCCTCGCTGCCGAGGCGCGCTTCGAACCGCGTCAGGTCGTCGATGCAGTAATCCAACACGCTTCGTTGCCGCACGAGGGAGGCCGTCGTCCCTCCGAAGACGAGCGTGTAGAGATCGTAGGGACTGGTGATGGGCTGGTTTCTCACGCCCCCCGCCTTCCAGCTCGTCCCGTTCGGGCCGGAGCGGCACCCGACGTTGAGCTGCGGCGTCGCGAAACCCTGTAGAGTCAGCGCGTTCGATATCAGCGTGTCGATCGACGCCGTCGGAGGGGCCGCGCCCGGGGAGACCCCGCAGCTTCCCGTCAGCAGCGACCCGTAGGCGAAGTGCCCGTAATTGATCAAGCCCGCGTCGACCATGACCTGGATGTCCACGCCGCCCGTCAGGACGCCGGCACCGGGTCCGCGCATCGCGAGCACGTTCGATATCCACGGTTCGAGCGGCGACAAGATCGCGGGCAGAGGCGCGGTCAGTGGCCCTGCCGGGGGATAGAAATCGGACGGCACGATGCCGTTGGTCCACGTGACGGAGATGAACCGCTTGGGGGGCGTCGCCGACGCGGCGATGACGCTGTCGGAGTCGAGCAAGGGCAATATCCCCATGCCGAGGCCGAGCGCCTTGAGGAAGGCCCGTCTCGAATACCGGTCGCGGCGGTCGGGTGTCATTGAAGCACCTCCCCCGTTCCAGGGGTTCGGTAGCGGAACGTCGGCGAAGTCGTGATCGCCACGACGAGCTCGCGGATGTCCCGCATGCTGCTTTTGAAGGCGCTCGCGGCCGCGTCGAGCGAGGCCGCGTCCTCTGGGGTATCCAACCGTCCGAGGCCATAGCGGAGCCACTGGCGGGCGAAGCAGGTTTGCACTTCGTCGCTCGTCGTCATCACGGTCAAGAGGCCTCGGGCGTCGTCGACCGTGGTCGCTCGGCCGTCGAGGGTCACGCTCACGCGGGCGTCGACCACCACTCCGTTGTCGGTGGTCCGGAAGGCGCCGATGCCATCGTAGTTTTCGAACGCGAACCCCAGCGGATCGATCTGGGCGTGGCAAGAAGTCGCGCAGGGCATGGCTCCGTACGCGGCGAATTGCTGCCGCGTGGTAGTGCCAAACGCGGGCGGGCCGACAGTGGGCGTGGCGGGCGCGGTGCCGGGTAGCAGCTCGCAGAGAAGCTTCTGGTAGATCGCGTTGCCGCGAAGGGGCGGATCGGAGCCCGCGGGCCCACCGGTCGCGCTCAGAAACGCCGCCGTGGTGAACAAGCCCGAGCGCTGGGCAGGATTCAGTGACACCGGCGCGAGCGCGACCCCGGTGACGCCGGAAATTCCATACAAGCTCGCCAGATCCTGGTTGGCGAAAGATGATGTCCCCGTAAGGATGTCGTCGAACCGCCCGGTGCCGCTGAAGGCGATCGCGTCCACGAAGCTCCGAACCTCGTCCGTCATGGCCCCCGCCAGCGCGCTGCTATACTGCGGGTAAATAGTCGGATCCTTCGGCGCCGGCGGGATATCGAGGTCCAGCCAGTCGATGAAGAAGTCGGCGTAAGTGTCGGCGGCCTTGGGGTCCATCAACATCCGGCGCACCTGACTCTCGACAGCGCCCATGTCGCCGAGCTGTCCCGCGGCGGCGGCGGCGAAGAGCGTTGCGTCCGGCATCGTCCCCCACAGGAGGTACGAGAGCCGATTGGCGATCTCGTAGTTTCCGAGCTTGACGAGCCCGCCTTCCACGATCGCGGCGCCTGGATCGAGCTCCCAGTGATAAAGAAACCCCGGCGTTTGCAACATCGTCTCGATGACGAGCTCCATCGCGTCGGAGATCGCCGCCCCCGACGACGTGCGCGCCGTTTGGTAGAGAGCGGTCAGGCGATCCACTTCGCCGGTGGTGGCCGTCGTCGTGAGCGGCCGCCGATAGATGTGCGACGCGAACCCGGTCGGGCCGAGGAAGGACGCGAGACACGCCGACTCCGCGGCGTCGGACGCCCCAGCGCCGCCGTAGCACGGCAACAAGGTGTTGAGGTTCGCGACCGCCGCCGTCGCCACCGCCTGGGCGGCGCTCCCGTATTGCGTCGCCGCGGGCTGCGTCACGACTCCCGTCGTGTGGAACGCGAAGCCCGACGCGAGGTCTTGCTCGTCCGCGGGCAAGGCGGCAAGCTGGACGGAAGCGCCCACGAGATCGCGGATCGTGTTCTGATACTCTCGCTGGGTCATGAGGCGCAGCGGGCGAAGCCCGGCGCTGATCGGCGCGGAGCCGCCGTCCGGCCCGGGGGTGCCGACTCCGGCCGCGCCTCCTTCTCCGCTACCGCCGTCCGAATCGTCCGCCGGGCCGCCGTCGCTCTGGCCAGGTC